>CADBNW010000119.1 GCA_902796025.1 uncultured Eubacteriales bacterium | reverse complement strand
GCTTTTTTTTATTTCTCCACTCTTTTTATTCCATCATTAAACCCCTGCCACTAGTGTGAAACAGGGGTTTGTTGATGGCCTGAGGGGGCTGTGCGAACAGCCCCCTTCTCATAGTCCATTTTTTACGATTTGTCATTTGGCGTTATCGTACACCGTCATATCCACGCCCGTGTCCTTTACAAGGATCGTGGCGGGGCGCTTTAAGAGCTTGAACGTCACATAGATGTCGCCCGCCGAGCCGCCGATGTTGCCCGACTGCAAAAACCAGACGATCCAGAACCAGCTCCTTGGCAAAAGCAAGGCGAGCGCGCCGAAGATGACGCCCCACGTCACCAGTGGGCACAGCGCCACCAGATGGTAGGCGTTTTTGTCGAAGTAATCCTCGTGGCTGCCCGCAAAGGCGTACACGCCGGTAAAGCCGAACACCACCTTGCCGCCGCCCACGGCCTTCATGGCCGCCGCGTGGGTGAGCTCGTGCAGCACGATGTAGACGACATAGCCCAAAAGCAGCGCGCCAAGGCGCAGAAAATACGCCCCGCTGCCTAAGTCCATAAGGGCCTTTAGCTCGGTGATGGGCACGATGAAATGCCCCAGAAGCAATACGATCACCATCGCAAGCGCCCCGCCGAGGTTTACCCGAAGCGAGGTCTTTTTGTCCTTTTGCAGATTGATCACAAGGCTTTCCCGATAGCCCTCGGGCAGGGAACGGTATGCTTTCATTTTTGCCTCCAGTGTAAGATGATTAAACTAACGCCTGTAGCCGCTTTTGATCGCTTCGGCCTGCCGCCAGTCCTCTTTTTCCTCGTCCGTTTCGAGCTTCAGCGCGGGCACGGGGCTGGGCTTTTCGTGTTCGTCCAGCGCCACCATCAAAAACCAGGCGCGGTTGGTGAGCTTTTTCTGCCCGTCCAGGGTCTCGATGTAGGCCTCCACCTTTACGATCATGGAGGTCGTGCCGGTGTAGGCCACCTGCCCGCGCAGCTCCATGGTGTCGTTTGCGTAGGCGGGATGGTGGAATTCCAGCCCGTCCACCCGCGCGGTGGTCACGTTCTTGCCGGAATGCCTTCTGGCGGCGACCGCGGCCACCACGTCCATCCAGCTCATCAGCTGCCCGCCGAAGAGGCGGCTGTAGCCGTTTAGATGCGCCTGAGAGAGTACCTGGACCTGCACGGTCCGGGAGTCGGAAGGGCGCTTAAAGTCCAAAGCCATTTTCGCACCTCGCAGTATAAAAATCGCCGGGCGGACGACCCGGCGAAGGTTTGGAGAAGTCTTAGGCGGTTTTGCGGATCGCAAACATCCAGCTGCCGCTGGGCACGTCAAAGGTCAGGCGCTGATTCAAAGCGTCGTAGCTGCTTTCGCAAAAGACGAGCTCTTCGCCCTCTACGCGAAGCAGTTCATACGCTGCGGGGCAGTCGATCGTCAGGCGCAGCGTCATGCCGCCTTCGTACACTGTGGGCACGCCCGCGCTTTCAAAAATCACGCTGAAGGTGGACACGATATCGCTTTCGCGGCCAAAGGGATAGCGGTACTGATTGACCAGCACGTCGCCCACCGGGGAGAGGCTGTAGTCGTACAATTGCACCAGGCACCTGCGGTGGCGGCCGTCGCCGATGGCGTTGTGCCCGCACACGGGACAGGCGGTAAAGGTTTCGCCCCCGTAGGTGATGGAAAGCGCGCTGCAGGGCGCGGTGATGTAAAAATCGCAGCCCTCGTCCAGACAGTACGCGCGGTGCAGGCCGTCGCGCCTGTAGTGCCACTTGCCCATGTAGTGCTCGCCTTCCTCGCAAAGCGCCGGGCAAAGGGTCGCAAGCAAAAGCATCAGGGCAACCGCCATAGAAATCATGCGCCGCATAAGCTCACCTCTATCCATTATAGCGGCATTATACTACAAAGCGCGCCACATTGCAAGTGGGCATTTGCCGATGCCTGGGACCAGCAGCACAAAAAATGCCCCGTTTTGCCCCAGTTTCGGCGCGCAATACCCGCCAAATTACAAAACGGAGATTGCATCCGCGCTTTGTCTATGCTATAATAGCAGAGAATATTTTGGATGCGGAGGACAGGGATGAAGCCGCTGGCGGTGGTCGCAGGGATCGTGGTGCAGCAGGGGCGCGTTTTGATCGCCCGAAGACCCATGCACAAGGAAAGCGGCGGCCTGTGGGAATTCCCGGGCGGCAAGATCGAGCAGGGCGAGACCCCGCAGCAGGCCCTCGAGCGGGAGCTTCGGGAGGAGATGGACTTTTCGGTTTGCGTCGGCCCCATTTGGGACGCCCGCATCCGCAGCGGGGAGGGCGACGGCGTGCTGATCTTGTTTTACCGCTGCGAGGCAGGCTGCAAAGAGCCCAAGGCGCTCGAGCACAGCGAATTGAAATGGGTATTGCCCTGCGAGATTTTAGACTACGACTTTCCGCCCGCGGATCGGGCCGTGGCGGAAAGGATCGCAAGGGACGAAACGCTGTAGGTCCAAAAACAAGCGCGCCCCTTTCACCGGATTGCAAAGCTACACTTATTTTATGACAAAGGAGATACCAGATGCTCAACAGATCAGCAGCGGAGCAGGCGCTCCGGCGGGCGGTCTCCACGGGCGGAGACTTTGCCGAAATCTTTTATGAGGACACGCGCCGTTCGCGCCTGTCCCAGACCGACGACAGGATCGACACCGCCACCACCGCGCGCGTGCACGGTGCGGGCCTCAGGGTCTATAAGGGCCTGAACTCCGTCTACGTGCACTCAAACGACACAAGCGCTCAGGGCCTTATGAAGCTTGCCCAAAGCGCCGCAGACGCCATCGGCAGCGTAAAGGGCGAGGGCATGAACGTGCACCTCACAGGCGCGATCGTGAAAAACATCCACGAAATCAGGCAGTTGCCCATGGACGTGCCCGGCGCAAAGCGCGCCGCGCTTCTGAGGAACGTCTGCCGCGTCGCCAAAGCGGAAAGCAGCGAGATTGCCCACGTCACCGCTGCGCTCAACGACTGGGAGCAGCACGTGACCATCGCCAACACCGAGGGCATGTTCAAAAGCGACATTCGCGTTTACAGCCGCCTGATGACGCAGGCCATCGCCTCCAATGGCAGGGAGAACCAGACCGGCTCCGTGCGCAACGGCGGCATGATCGGCTTTGAGCTCTTCGATCAGTTGACTGATCCGGAGGCGGACGCCAAAAAGGCGGCGCAGCAGGCGATCGCCATGCTCCACGCCGACTTCTGCCCCGCAGGCGTAATGCCCGTCATCATCGACGGCGGCTTCGGCGGCGTCATCTTCCACGAGGCCTGCGGTCACTCGCTGGAAGCGACTTCGGTCGCTTTTGGAAACAGCGAGTTCTGCGGCAAAATGGGCCAGCAGATCGCCTCCACCAAGGTGACGGCCATCGACGACGGCACGATCCCCAACGGCTGGGGCAGCGAGAACATCGACGACGAGGGCACCCCCACCACGCGCCTCGTGCTGATCGAAAACGGCATTCTGAAAAACTACATGGTGGACCGCCTGAACGGCCGGCGCATGAACATGGCTGTCACGGGCTCTGCGCGCAGGCAGGATTACAGCTTTGCGCCCACCTCCCGCATGCGCAACACCTACATCGCCGCGGGCGACGACGACGAAAAGGAAATCATCGCCTCCTGCCCGGACGGCCTGTACGCAAAAGAGATGGGCGGCGGCAGCGTGAACCCCCTCACGGGCGAATTCAATTTCGCGGTCGGCGAGGGTTATCTCATCAAAAACGGAAAGATCGACCGCCCTGTGCGCGGCGCGACGCTGATCGGCAAGGGCGGCCAGACCATCATGAAGATCGACCGCGTGGGCCGCAAAATGTGGATGGATACGGGCATGTGCGGCTCCGCCAGCGGTTCGATTCCCGCCAACGTCGGCCAGCCCATGATCCGCGTGACCGAAATGACCGTAGGAGGCAGAAAATGAACAGACAGGAATTTATAGATAAGCTTTTTGCCGGCGCAAAGCAGGCGGGCATCGAAGAGTGCGAGGCGTATTTCTCCTCCGGCGAGGGCTTCGAGGTGGACGTACTGGACGGCGCAATCAAGGAATACTCCGTTTCCGAAAGCTCCGGCATGTGCTTCAGAGGCATCTATCAGGGCAAAATGGGCTACGCCTCCACCGAGATCGAGGATGAAGAGGCCATCGACATGCTGATCGAGGGCGTAAAGACGAACGCTCTGCTGCTTGAGACCGACGACGGCGAGAGCATCTTCGAGGGCAGCGAAAGCTACCCCGAGGTGGAGTGCTTTGATGAAAAAGTGACCCAAATAAGCGCCCAGCAGAAGATCGCAGACGCCATCGAGCTGGAGAAGCTCACCAAGGCCGCAGACCCGCGGGTGAACCGCGTGGAGGGCTGCGGCGTACAGACGGGCACCAGCTGCGTGCGCATCGTAAACAGCAAGGGCCTGGACATCAGCTGCCGAAGCGCGGCCTACGGGGCGGCTGTCGCGCCCGTGGTCGTTGAGGACGGCAAGGTGAATTTCTCCTTTGCGATGAAGGCCTCGCGCCATCCCGGCGACATCGATATAAACGAGCTTGCGCAAAAGAGCGTCAAAAAGGCCGTGGAGGGCCTTGGCGCGGTCAGCATCCCCAGCGGCAGCTACAAATGCGTTTTGCAAAACGACATGGCGGGCACCCTGCTTGCAACCTTCGCGGGGGTCTTTTCCGGCGAAAGCGCAAGAAAGGGCATGAGCCTTCTGAAGGGCCGCGAGGGTGAAACGATCGCCTCCCCCTGCGTTACGCTGACGGACGATCCGCTGCTTAAGGACGGCCTTGCCAGCGCTCCCTTTGACGCGGAGGGCGTGGCAAGGTCCCGGCACGACATCATCAGGGACGGCGTGTTTGAAACCCTGCTGCACAACCGCGTGACCGCAAAGGAGCTTGGAAAAGCTACCACCGCAAACGCCGCGAAGGCCGGCTACGCCGGCAAGGTGACGGTCGCCCCCAGCAATCTGTTCATCCAGCCCTCGGACAAAACGCCGGAGGACATCATGAACGAGGTGGGCGAGGGCGTGCTGATCACAAGCCTCATGGGCATGCACTCCGGTGCAAATCCCATAAGCGGCGATTTCTCCCTGGGCGCGAAGGGCTTTATGATCAAGGACGGCAAAAAGGCCTTCCCGGTCGAGCAGATCACGATCGCCGGCAACTTCTTTGAGATCCTAAAAAACATCCGCGCCGTGGCAAACGACCTTGAGATGAACCGGCCCGGACAAAGCTGCATCGCAAGCCCCGCCCTGTACATCGGCGAGATCTCCATCGCCGGAAAGTAGGTTTCTGCCATGAAGAACAATATCACCCTGCTGGACGGCGCGGTCGGCACGACCCTTTGGCAGCTTGCGGACGAAGCGGGCGTTGCGCGGGTGCCGGTATGGCGCTATAACCTGGAGCATCCGGAGCTGGTGACAAAGCTCCACCGGGGCTACATCGAGGCCGGCGCGCAGATGATCCTTGCAAACACCTTCGGTGCTAACCGCCAGATGGTGACGCGCACCTCCAGCTACCAGGTGGAGGACGTGATCCGCGCGGGCGTGCGCCTTGCAAAGCAGGCGATCGGCGGCGCGGACGTGACGCTGCTTTGCTCCGTCGGGCCGCTTATGGAGTTCATGGAGCCCTACGGCGACCTGGAGGAGGAAGAGGTAGAGGACATCTACACCGAGATGATCGCCCCTGCCGCCCAGGAGGGCGCGCAGGCCGTCATGGTGCAGACCTTTATGGATCTTAGCACGATGCTGGTAGCCTGCAAGGTGGCCAAAAAGTTTGGCCTCCCCCTGTACGCCACGATGACCTTTGAAAAGACGGGCAAGACCATGATGGGCAACAGCGTGGAGCAGGCGGCAAAGTCCCTTGAGGACGCGGGCGCGGACGGCGTTGGCATGAACTGCTCCCTGGGGCCGGACATGGCCGTGCCGATCATAGAGCAGTTCAAAAAATACACCGACCTGCCCCTGGTATTCAAGCCGAACGCGGGGCTTCCCATCACCGCCACCAACGGCGGCAGCGCCATCCCCTATACGGCCGAGATGTTCGTAAGGGAGGTCAGACCCGCCCTGGACTATGTAAGCTACATCGGCGGCTGCTGCAACTGCAACTTTGAATACATTCGGCTTTTGAAGGCGGAGCTTGAAAAGAATTAATCCTGTCGGAGGATACGCATATGAGCGGATTGATGAACAATTACTTCTACGGCAAGGCGGGCCAGGGCGACTACACGGTAGAGCAGATGCCGACCACCCGCAAGCAGCTGTTCTTTACGACGCTGAGGGTGCGCTTTTCGTCGATGATCGGCGTAAACCTGCTGCACTTTCTGTTTATGCTGCCGCTGCTGATCTGGCTGTACATCGCAAGCAGCACGGCGCTTGTGTACCTGGAGCCGGCGGACGCGGTAAAGCTTGGGGGAACGCCCCAGCCGATGGCTGACGCCTACGCGGGCTACACAGCGCTTTCCGCAGAGCTGGACGCGCTGACAAACGCTTCCAAATACCTTGCCGAGAACGAAGCAAAGCTCAGCGACATCCGCGCCCGCATCGCAGATCTTGAGGCGGGCAAGGAGGTCCTGGTAGAGGACACCGTGATCGAGGGCGGCGAAAAGACCCAGCGCCCCGTCACCATGGAGGAGCTTCGCGCGCAGGAAGCCGAGGTGCTTGCTGCGATCGAGCTCAACCGTCAAAACGAAGTAAAGGCGCAGGATGAAGCGTATCTTACCGACCTTCGCACGCGCTACGTGGAGCAGCTGAACACCTACAACCTCTACGCCCGCCAGGGACTGAACGGAAACCTGCTGCTCAGCCTTCTGATCATGGTGCCCTTCGTGGCGCTTGCGTCGGTTGGCCGCCCCGGCATGATGTACGTGCTTCGCAACTGGGCGCGCGATGAGCACTCCTTCGTATGGCAGGACTATAAAGAGGCCATCAAGACCAACTGGAAGCAGTCGCTGCCGATCGGCATCATAAACGGCTTCAGCTTCTTTGTGGTGTTTGTCGCCTACGTGACCTACGGGCAAATGGCGCAGGACAGCTGGTTTTTCAATATCCCCCAGGCGCTGATGGTGGTGCTGCTCGCGCTTTGGTGGATGGCAAATGAACTGATGTTCCCGATGATGGTGACCTACAAAATGAAGCTTAAGGACATCATCCGAAACTCCATCATCATCTCCATCGCCCGCCTGCCAATCGCATTTGTGATCCTTCTTGGCACGGTGGCCGTGCCGCTTGCGATCCTGCTGCTCGTGCCGCTGCCCTTCAGCATCCTTGTGCTTTTGGTGATCTACGGCGTGATCGGCTTTGCGCTGGTGGGCTTTGTGCAGGCCTCCTTTGCAAACGCCTGCTTTGACAAGTACCTAAATCCCAGGATCGAGGGCGCGCAGGTCGGCATCGGTCTGCACAATCCCGAGGAGGACGAGGACGACGCGCCCGAGGCCGCAAAGCCCGAGGCGCAGGAGAAGGAAGACCGCTTCTGGGAGCATAAGACCGAATGATGTACGAGGGGCTGGCCGGGGTTTACGACAGGCTTTCGGATTTTGACGACGACGAACGCGCAAGGCGCTACGAGGCGCTTTTAAAGGGCAAGCAAAGCGATCTTAAGGAGCTTTGCGACGCGGGCTGCGGCACAGGCGCGCTGGCCATTCGGCTTGCGCGCCTGGGCTACCGGGTAACGGGCGTGGATCTTTCGCAGGAAATGCTGCGCCTTGCCCAGGACAAGGCCAGGCGCGCGGGGCTTCATATCCCTTTCGTGCAGCAGGATATGCGTTTTCTTACCCTGCCGCACCCGGTGGACGGCGTGCTTTGCGCCTGCGACGGGGTAAACTACCTGAGCGCCAGGGACGCGGCGGCGCGCTTTTTCGGCGCGGCCTTCAAATGCCTTTTGCCTGGCGGCGCGCTGGCGTTTGACGTATCCTCCCGCAAAAAGCTGGAGCAGATGGGAAAAACCGGCCTGTACGCCCTGGACGACGAGGACGTAAGCTACATCTGGATGAACCGCTACGACGAAGCAAAACGTCTGCTTACGATGGACATCAGCTTTTTCGTGCGCGAGGGCGAAGACAGCTTTCGCCGCTTTCGGGAGACCCACGTGCAGCGCGCATACGAGCCGGAGGAGCTTTGTGCCCTTTTGAGGGACGCTGGCTTTACGGCGATCGATTACAGAGAGGACGAGGCCGAGGACCGCATCTATTTTGCGGCCAAACGGCCAGAGGAATGACATGTCACAGGACAAAACGGTATTTATGGACGGGCTGCTAAGGATCTCCCTGCTTGGGGGCGAGGCGCGCGCGTTCCTTGCGGAAAGCACGCACATGGTGGAGCGCGCCCGCTCCATCCACGCGTTAAGCCGCACGGCCACCGCGGCGCTTGGCCGCACGCTCACGCTTACGGCGATCATGGGCAGCATGCTAAAGGGCAAGGACGAATCCGTCACCGTGCGTATCGACGGCGATGGCCCGGCGGGCACGATCCTTTGTGTCGGCAAGCCAGACGGCGCGGTCAAGGGCTTTATCGCCCATCCCGGCGCAGAGGTGCCGCGGCGCGGCAGCAAGCTGGACGTGGGCGCGCTGGTTGGCAGGGGCACGCTCAGCGTCATCAAGGACATGCGCCTGCGGGAGCCCTACGTTGGCCAGGTGGAGCTGGTAAGCGGCGAGATCGGCGAGGACTTCGCCATGTACTTTACCTCCTCAGAGCAGACGCCGTCGCTCGTGAGCGTGGGCGTGCTGGTGGCAGACAGCGTGGCCTCCGCCGGGGGCCTCGTGATCCAGCTGATGCCCGGCGCGAGCGAGGCGGCCATCCAGTCCATCGAAAACAGCGCGGGCATGTTTATGGACATTTCCCGCACGATGGGCGAGGATCACCTGGAGGGCGCGCTGGAGCAGCTGCTTACACACCTGGAGCCCCAGGTGCTGGACCGCATCCCCATCCGCTACGAGTGCGACTGCACGCGCGAGCGGGTGGAGCGGGCGCTTATGTTGCTTGGCTCCGGCGAGCTTCGGGACATGATCGAAAAGGAACACGGCGCCACTGTGGATTGCCACTTCTGCAACACCCGGCGCAGCTTTACGCAGGCGGAGCTTGAGGAGCTTATTGTCAAATGCGGGACGACGGAAAAACCAAGCGCGGACGCAGACCCTCAGTAGTGGGCTTTGAGCGCTCCAGCGACTACTACTTCGGCAAGGCGCGGGAAAACCGGCAAAGCGGCCGCACCGCGGACGCGCTGAAGCTGGCGCTGAAGGCGCTGGAGGGCGACGAAAACAACGGCCAAAAGCTTTTGGAGGCCGCGGTCCTTGCGGCGCAGACGGGTTTTTGCGATCTTGGAAGCGAGCTCATCAACCGCGCCATTTTGAACGGCGCGCCCGCGCTCGACTGCCTTGCGGCGATGTGCGCAAACCTGATCGGACGGGGCTGGACGCTGGAAGCGTACCGGGCCATCGCCACGGCCCTGGAGCACGGGGGAAGGGCGCAGCTGATGCGCATGCTGCCGCCCCCGGAGGATACTAAGGGCCCGGAGGACAAACGCCCAAGACCGCGCAGGGAAAGGCTTGCGCTGAGCAGGCTGCAGGATGGTCTTGAAAGCTATCACGAGGGCGATCTTGCAGGCGGCGGGGAGCAGCTTAGAAGGGCGCTTAAAGACCTTCCCAAGGACGCTATGGCGCACGCCCTTGCCGCCCAGGTGCTTTCGATGCGCGAGCGTGCGCGGGCGAACAAATTGCTCACGCGCGCCGCAAATCTTCCTGCGCCCGAGGGGACGGAGCTGGTCAAGTACCGCTGCGCGCGGGCCATGGCGTATATGAACATGGACCGGCAGGAGGAGGCAAGGCGCGAACTGGACTTTGAAGCGCCCAAAAAGCTCGATCCTCACACGCGCCGCTACCTGCTGATGTGCCTTGGACGTGCGGGCCTTGGCGCAAAGGCGCAGGAGCTCGTGCGCCTTTGGCTAAAAAACGAAGGCGTGAGCAGGGAGCTTTTGCATCAGCTGAGCGTTGCCGCCTGCCTTGCGGGCCTAAAGGGCGCAAAGGCGGAGGAGGGCTGGCGCGCGATCTTATCGATCGACGCGGGCGACTTTGCCGCGCAAAGGCTCCTTGGCGGCCTTCGGGACGGCAGCCTGCACCTAAGCCCCCTGGACTTTATGGACGAACTGCCAACGGAGCTCATGCTTGAGCTCCTTGGCGAGCTTTCGGCCTTTAGCCAATCCCCGGACCCCGCTGTCAAATGGGCGGCGGACGCCTCCCTTCGCCAGTGGGTCACGCGCGCGCTGTGCGATTGCAAGCACAGATCCCTTCAGGGCATGGCGCTGCAGGTGCTATTGTGCCTGAACACGCCGGATATCGTTAGGTACATACGCGCCTTGTCCCTGCACGCGGAGCTGGGAAAAGACGAAGCGGCCATGATACAGCGCATGCTTTGCGCGCTTGGGCAGGACGCTTCGCCCCTTGCGGGCTACGAAATGCTTGTTGGCGCCACGCAGCCCCTGGGCTCGGAATTGATGGACGCGCAGGCGCTTTGGGTGCGCACGATCTACCGAAACGCGATAGACTATCTGCGCTCCGTGCAGATCACACCGCAGGAGCGCCCTTTGGCAAAGCGGCTGATCCAAATGACGGCGGAGCCCTCCCTAAGGCGCGCGTGCTTCCGGGAGCCGGACGCCACGGAGGCGGTGCTGGTGCTTGGCTTTTTGAGGCGCGGCTCGCGCAGCAGCGTGGAAAGGGACTACGAACTGCGCCCAAGGCAGCTGGACCGCATGCTTAAGCGGGTGAACAGGGCCTTGCGCGCGGCAAAATCAAATCATCAGGCAGGATAGAGCGATGTTTGAAATACTGGATTTCGACGCCAACTTCAAGGCGTATCACAAAAAGTGGATGGAGCTGAACAAGGGCCGCTTCAAAACCTTCGAGGAGATGGAGGAGGCCATGCCCGAGGTCTATATGCGCTGGCTGAACAGCCCGGCGGCCTTCCTGGGCGGCAAGACCCCCGGCAGTTTTTTTGACGAGTATACCAGCGCGCCGGAGCTGGTCAAGTGGATGCGCCTGTACGACGCGGAGAACGTGCCCGTACCCGATCAGCTGCTGGACCGGATCAGCGACCTTGGAAAGGAGAGCGTAAAGCCCCTGATTTTCACGGCCAAAAATCCCGATCACCCGGACAGCCTGCGCATGCTGGCGCTCAGCCTTCTAAAGGAAGTGGACGCCGGGGACGAGCCCTGGGAAATGTGCCTCGACCTCGTTTTGCGAAGAAGCGAAAGCGACGAGCTTGCGGACATGGCGGCGGAGCTCATGCAGCCCCTGTGCGCGCGCCACGCGGACGAACTGCTCATGGAGCTGGACGGCGCAAACGAATACGCAAAGGAGACCCTGCTGGACCTGCTCAGCAACCTTGGCGGGGACGAGCGCATCCTGGGCGCGCTTTTGCAGCAGTTCGAAAGCGACAAAACGCGCACAGCCCTGTACGCCTCGCTCCTTGGCAAGTATCAGGATGCGCGCGCGCTGCCCCAGCTGCAAAAGGCGCTTTCCTGGCAGGAGATCAACTATCTGGACTACCTTGAGATCCGAAGCGCCATCGAGGCGCTGGGCGGCGAGTGCGGGGTGGAACGGGAGTTTGCGGGCGATCCGTATTACGAAACGCTGAAGGGACAAAACTAAGCGCTCGCAAAATTCTTTCGGGGAGGTGAACCGGCGTGTACTGTGTAAAGTGCGGCAGAAAAGCGCGCGAGGGCGAAAAGCACTGCCCCAAATGCGGCATGCGCCTGGTGAGCCCCGCGAGGCTTAAAAGGCTTTTGGAGGAATCCAGCCAGCGCGCGCGCCGCGAAAGGCAAAAGGCCAGGCTGAAGGCAGACCTCAATCGCTTCCTTGCAGGCGCGGGCGCGTTTTTGAAGGGCGCGTATGGAAAGATAAAGGCGCTGTTTGCCGCGCTGCTTGTGTATCTGAAAGAAAACCTCCCCCGCCTGCTCGAAAGCCTAAGGGCCGCCGCCCAAAGGGGCAAGCTTTCCGCAAGGCGGCTATACAAAAAAGCGCGCAGGCAGCTCCGCAGGGGCGTAGCCAGCGTCAAAGCGCGCTTGTCCAGCGCAAAGCAGGGGGCGGTCACCAGCAAAAGGCCGCTTACGGTAAAGGACAAAAGCGCCCCGGCGCGAAAAACCGCATCCGGCGCAAAGTCCGGCGCTGTATTGGTAAAGCGCGCCTCTTCCGCAAAGCCCGTCTCCTCCGCAAAGCCCGTCTCCTCCGCCCAAAAGCGGCGCGCTCCTGCGCCCGCTAAGAAGGCCGCAGCTCCCGGCGCAAAAAAGCCCTCCCGCGCCGTGCCCGCCAAAAAGCTCAGCTTCCGTCAGCAGCTTCGCCGCTTCTGGCGGCGCGCCACCGACGAAAAGCACCTGCGCTCCACGGTGGCGATGGGGCTTTTGCTCTCGGCGCTCGTGCTCTTTATCGGCTGGAGCACCCTCACCAATCCCGGTCAGCGCACCTACGCGCGCCTTGGCATGGGCAGCGCGAGGGGCTACGTGCTTTTGGGGGACGAATACATGCAGGCCGGCAACTATGGCCGCGCGGTGGAGAATTATTACAGCGCCATCACCAAAAAGCCCGGCTTCGAGGCGGCCTACAAGCTGGCGGTCGCCTACTCCTATACCGGCGACGTCAACCGCGAGGTGAGCGCGCTACTGTACTGCGCGGAGGGCTATCCCCAGTACCGCGCCCCCTTTGTGCAATTGTACCGCCTTTACCCCGACGAGGCCGCCCGCCCCGCCCGGGTGCAAAGCGCGATCGAAAATGGTCTTGCGCGCTACGGAAGCCTGGAGTGAAGGGAGAAACGGCATGATTTCTGAAATCTCTTCCAAAGATCGACAGCGCCTGCGCCATCTGGCGGCGCGGCAGATGGAGTTTGCGTTTTGCAGGCGAAACGACGAGATCCTAAGGCAATGGAACTGCCTTGCCGAGAGCAAAAGGGAAAGCCCCACGGTGCGGTTGCTGTTTTCAAACTTTATGGACGAGGTCGTGTATTCCCGCCAGGAATGCGAGGGCGAAGCGGCCAGAAAGCTGGAGGCGACGCTGCTTTCGACGCTCGTCGGGCGCGAATTGTTTGACGACGACACGCCCATCCCGCCGTATTTCGGCGTGCGCCGCGCGGTGCGGGGCAGCGTGTTCGATTTGCAGCCGCGCCTTAGCCGGAGCAAAAACGGCAAGGGCTTTCACATCGATCCCGTACTCGAGGATCTGGCCGCGGAAAAGGAGCGCCTGCGGGGCGGCGGCTTTACGGTGGACCAAGCGGCCACGCAGCAGGCGCTGTCCCTTGCGCAGGAGGTTTTCGGCGACCTCCTTCCCGCGCGCCTCATCCAGCCAAGCCTGACCGGGGCCATCACCAATCCCCTCGTGCACCTGATGGGCATGGAAAACTACTACGTTTCCATGTACGACTGCCCGGACGCCCTGCATGAGGTCATGGACATGGCGACTTGCGTATACGAGGCCTTTTACGACCTGCTCGAGCGGCAGGGCCTGCTTTTGCCCTGCGTCGATTTCAGCCCCGTCGCGCAGGAAAGCTTTGCCTTTAACGCAGAGCTGCCCCGCGATAAGGCCCTTGCCACCCGCGACGTGTGGGGATTTTTGGAATCCCAGGAGACCACCGCGGTATCCCCGGCGACGTTTGGCGAATTCGTCTTTCCCTATCAGGACAGGCTGGTGCGGCGCTTTGGGCTTTTGTCCTACGGCTGCTGCGAGCGCGTGGACGCGATCTGGCCGGACTACCTTTCCAAATGGAAAAACCTGCGCAAGCTCTCCGTGTCCCCCTTCAATAACGAGCACCTGGTTGGGGAATACCTGCGGGGCAGCAGCGTGGTCTACTATTCCAAGCCCCGCGCGGAGTACGTGACCAACCCCGGCCCCCTGGACGAGGACGCGCTGAAGCGCTACTTCAAGGGCGTCTTCGAATCTGCCAGCGGCTGCCTGCTGGAGGTCGCCCAGCGCGAGGTTGGCACGCTCTACGGCGATTTTGAACGCGGAAGGCGCTACGTTCAGATCGCAAAACAGTGCATAAACGAGTACTGGCGACCGTAAGCCCCGATAAAAGCGCGGCCTTATTTGCCTTTGATGCCTGACAATCTTTCTTCCCCTTGAAAACTACGGGAGCGAACGTGTATCATGCAAAACGATCTTTATGCCCTTCGCAAATACCCGCGCACGCCGCACCTTGAGGGCTCGCGCCTGCAGGCGGGGGACGAGGATCTTGAGCGTGTGGCGTTTGAGCAGATCAGGGGCGATTTCCTGGTGGTGGAGGAAAAGTGCGACGGAGCCAACAGCGCCGTGTCCTTTGACGCCGCGGGAGAGTTGCTTTTGCAAAGCCGCGGGCATTACCTGACTGGCGGCTACCGGGAGCGCCACTACGACCTGTTCAAGCTCTGGGCGGCGGCAAGGCGCGCGGCGCTCTACGAGCGGCTTGGCAAGCGCTACATCATGTATGGCGAATGGATGTACGCAAAGCACACCGTCTACTACGACGCGCTGCCCCACTATTTTCTGGAGTTTGACATTTTCGACCGGGAGCAGGGCGCGTTTTTGGACACCCCCTCCCGCCGGGCGCTTCTTGCGGGCGCGCCGGTGTGTTCCGTGCCCGTGCTGGGAGAGGGACACTTTCAAAGCCTGCGGAACGTGCTTACGCTGCTTGGGCCCTCGCGCTATATCGGGCCCAGCCACCTTGCGCATCTTAAGGAGAGCTGTCTCCAGCTTGGGCTCGACTGGGAGCTTACCCTGAAGCAGACTGAGACCAGCGGCCTTATGGAGGGGCTGTACATCAAATGCGAAGCCGGGGGAAGGGTGACAAATCGCGTAAAATACGTGCGCGGGGCCTTCTGGCAGACGATGGATTTTTCCGATTCCCACTGGATCGACCGTCCGATCCTGCCAAACGGGCTGAGCGTGCCCCTGGAGGCGCTGTTTGAGTGACGAAACGGGCGCTGTAAACGCGCTGATGCAAATCGTAAACGGGCCGGGCTTTGACAGGGCCTTTGAAGCGGCCTGCGAGCTTTTTTCGTGCTTCGATTTTTCCGCCCTTTCCAAAACGCCGCAGGATCCCGCCCACCACGGGGAGGGAGACATCCTCACACACACGCGCATGGTGTGCCGGGCCCTGTGGGAGGATAAGGCCTTTCAGGCTCTGGACGCGCGGGAGCGGGCGCTGCTTTTTTCCTCCGCGCTTTTGCACGACATCGGAAAAATAAAAACCACCCGCGTGGAGGCGGGCTCGGTCATAAGCCCCAACCACGCCCGGACGGGCAGCAGCCTGATCCGGGAAACGCTGTGGTCGCAGATGGACCTGTGCGGCGACGGCCCGTCCCAGTCCTTCCGCGAAACGCTCTGCGCTCTGGTTCGCTGGCACATGCTGCCTATGCACCTTGCGGACGCGCCGGATGCGCCCCTTCGCGCGCGGAAGGCGGCGTCGCTTGGAGAACTGCTTCCGCTGTTTACCTGGCGAAAACTATTGCTTCTTGCCCGCACGGACGCGCTCGGGCGGGTATGCGCGGACAGGGCCGAGCTTCTGGAAAAAGTCGAGCTTGCGCTTTTGACGGCGGAGGAAAGCGGCTGCCTTGGCGGCCCCTGGCCTTTTCCGGATGCCCACACCCGCCGGGCCTATCTCAGCGGGCGCAGGCTGTCCCCGTCTTACAGCCTGTACGACGACAGCTGGGGCGAGGTGCTTATTATGTGCGGCCTGCCCGGAACGGGCAAGGACTACTGGCTGCGCCACGAACATCCGGAGCTGCCCTGCGTGTCGCTGGACGACATCCGAAGGAGTTGGGGCGTCGCGCCGGAAAAGCCGCAGGGCGCGGTGGCTGCCGAGGCCAAAGCGCGTGCGCGCGCGTATCTTAGAAAGCGCCAGTCCTTTGCCTGGAACGCCACAAGCCTCACCCCGGACACCCGCGCCGGCGTCGTGACCCTGTGCGAAGCCTACGGCGCGCGGGTCAAAATCGTCTATCTCGAAACCCGGGAGCCCGTCCGCCAGCACCGCAACGCCGAAAGAAAGCACCCCGTGCCGGAACACGCCACCCGCGCAATGCTCTCCAAACTCACCCCGCCCCAGCCCTGGGAAGCGGATAAGGTAGAATGGAAGCTGGTGTAGCCCTTCCGCGCGCGGAGATATGAGCTGAGCAACAAAGAACCAAAAAACGCTGCAAACAACGGAATCTGAATGATCCAAAGCCGGGACACACTTTTGCAAGTGGATCCCGGCTTTCTTTATACTGTCTGACAGTGGCTGCACATCTATAGAAAAACGCACCGCGCCGGGAAACACAGTTTTTCCGGCGCGGCGCGATGGGGCGGGGGTTACAGTCTTTCGGCCTTTTCCACGTCCAGGAAGTATTTGTAGGTGTCCACGGTCAGTTCGCCGCAGGCGGGCTCGTCGCAGGCGATGATCGCGGCAGGGTGCAGCTGCAGGGCGCTGCAGGTCCACTTCTGGCTGACGCCGCCCTCCACGCTGGCGGCCAGGGCGCGGGCCTTGTTGTGGCCGTTTATAAGGATCAGCACTTCTTTGGCGTCCGTCACCGTGCCAACGCCCACGCTCAGCGCCTTGGTGGGCACCTTGGAGGTGTCGTAGTCAAAGAATCTGGAATTGACGATGATCGTGTCGCTGGTGAGCGCGCGAACGCCCGTGCGGCTGGACAGGGAGGTATAGGGCTCGTTGAAGGCCAGGTGGCCGTCCACGCCGATGCCGCCCAGGAACAGGTCGATGCCGCCGTAGGAGGCGATCTTGGCTTCGTAAGCGGCGCACTCCGCCTCGGGATCGGAGGTCATGCCGTTTAGGATGTTCACGTTCTCCTTGGGGATGTCGATGTGGTCAAAGAAATTGGACCACATGAAGTGCCAGTAGCTCTGCTCGTGCTCGCGGGGAAGGCCCAGGTACTCGTCCATGTTGAAGGTGACGACGTTTTTGAACGTGACCTCTCCGGCCTTGTTCTTTTTGATGAGCTCGGCGTACACGCCAAGGGGCGAGGAGCCCGTGGGCAGTCCCAGCACGAAGGGCTTGTCGCCCGTGTGAGCGTTGATGCGGGTGGCGATGTAGTTGGCCGCCCACTGGCACATCTTCTGATAGTTCTCCTGAATGACTACGCGCATGTTGGATCACTCCTTATCCGTTATTTGCATTTTTATTTTTCAGCAATTTGCACAGCGCCTTGACGATGCCGTACATTTCGTCGAAATCATCCTGTGCATCATCGGTTCTTCTGCCCAAAACCAAGCGATTTCATTTGGACCTCCCTGACGCTCCCGGGCAAAATAACACTAAGATATATTATATCCCCAAGACGCCGAATAATCCATAGCCAAACGCCGCCGCTTCGAAATTTTTCCGCTCGCAGCGGCGATTTGGCTTAAGATCTTACAGCGCATAGATCCCCGTAGCTTCCTTTTCCCGCTTTTGCAGCCAGCGGCCGCCGGTAAAGTCCGGCACGGCCACGGGGGCGCTGCCGCAGGCGATGGACATTTCGCTAAGCGCCGTTACGGCCATCCAGCTGGCGGTGTCGTAGGTGTCGATGGGCGGGGTCTCGTCCTTTTGCACGCTTTCGATAAACGCGCGCAGCGCCAGATAGTCCATGCCGCCGTGGCCCCCGCGCAGCCCGAAGGCCTCGTACTCCTTCCACAGGGGATGCTCGTATTCGCGCATGTATTTTTCGTCGCTTTCCCAGCGGTGCGTCCAGTGGCCGTTGTCGCCGGGGGACATGCCCTCGATGTAGATGCTGCGGTTGTCCTCCATCCACAGGCCCTTGGTGCCCTGCACTACGCCGCCCCGGCTGTAGGGGCGCGGCAGCGTGCAGTCGTGCCGCAGAAGGATGCTTTCGCCGTTTGCGCATTTGATCATGGTGGTCACTACGTCGCCCTCGTTGACCTGCGCGCCGGCAAGGGGAGTGTCCGCGCGGTGCTGCTGAAGCCAGGCGTGCAGCCCCTCGGCCTTGGAGGCCATGGACACCAGCGAAACCATGCGGTTGCCGCGGTTGAGGTTCAGATACTTTGCGATGGGGCCCAGCTCGTGCGTGGGGTAGAGTTCGCCGTTTCTATGCAGGAAGTGGCGCTGGCGGTAGTGGCGGTTTACGTCGCCCAGGCCGATCTCGTCGCGCAGATCGTGCTCGTACCCGCCCTCGCAGTGTACAAGCGTGCCGAAAATGCCCTGCCGCACCATGTTCAGCAGCGTCATTTCCTCCTTGCCGTAGCAGCAGTTTTCCAGCATCATGCACTCGATGCCGGTTTCCTCGAAGGTGCGGACCAGCCGCCAGCACTCTTCCAGGCTCGTCGCGCCGCCGACCTCCATGGCCGCGCGCTTGCCCGCTTTCATGGCGCAGACGCATACGTCCGTGTGCGTCTCCCAGCTGGAAAAGGCGAGTACCGCGTCCACGTCCGAGCGCGCGCACAGCGCGCGGTAGTCGCTTTCGCCCTGCGGCGCGGTCCCGCGCTCCTTTTTTACCAGGTCCTTTGCGGCCTCCACCCGGTCGGGATATACGTCGCATACGGCGGTGATCTCAATATCCTTCATTTGCAGAAGCGTTTGCATCTGCCCCAAGCCCCGGCCGCCAAGCCCCACGATGCCCAAACGCACCGTGCGTCCAACGTCGCCCATGCCCATATCGTTTACCTCCACAGCTTTGTACCTGTATTTTACCCCAACCCCGCCCCCCGCGCAAGGGGGCAAATAAAAAAGAAGACGCCGCGCGACGCGCAAAGCGCGTCCCCCGGGTGGCTTGGAGGGGCCGCAGCCCCTCCAACTTCAAATCCGCAGGGGTGGCTTCGCCGCCCCGAGGACAGCGATTTTTGCGCAGGGAGCGCAGACGACCGGAGCAAATAATCGCCACCTTACAGTTTTTGCGCCCGGAAATTCCCGCAGGAATTTCAGCAAAAACTGCAATCCTCTTGCCCACGCTTTTCAAGCTTAGCGTTTCGTCCAAAATTCAAATCAGGGCGTCCCAACCAACCGCTTGAAATGAATCTCCGATTCATTTCAAGCGAACCCCTATTTCATATGCACATCCACCTGCGGGAACGGGATCTCGATCCCGGCGCGGTCCAGCGCCTTTTTGCCGTTTTCGATCAGGGCCCAGTTGACCTCCCAGTAATCGGCGCTTTTGCACCATACGCGCAGGATGAAGTTGAGGCTGCTGTCCGCGCAGGCGTTCAGGCGCACCATGGGCGCGGGGTCTGGCAAAATGCCTGGCGTTTGGCGGATCACGTCCATAAGCGTCTGGCGCACAAGGTCGATGTCCACGCTGTAGCTTACCCCGAAGGTCACGTCCAGCCGGCGCTGCCCCTCCCGGCTGTAGTTTACGATGGCCGTGTTTGTGAGGTTGCTGTTGGGAAGGGAGATGTGCTTAAGATCCGGCATGAGGAGCTCCGTATAGAACACGCCGATGCTTTGCACCGTGCCTTCCGTGTCGCCCACCTTGATGTAATCGCCGATTTTAAAGGGCTTGAGCATGAAAATCGTGATGCCGCCCACAAAATTGCCGAGCGCCCCCTGCATGGCAAGGGAGATCGCAACGCCCGCGGAGGCCAGGATCGTCACAAAGCTGGTCAGGGGAATGCCCATCACGCCCGCGGCCGTCAGCGCCACCACGATATACAAAATGAGCTTGATCAGGTTTTGCAAAAAGCCCTTGAGCGTGGGCTCGATCTTTACAAATTTGTCGCTGCGCGTCAGAAACTTCATGATCCAATGGATCAGGAAAAAGCCGATCGCCAGCACGATGATGCCGCCCAGCAGGTGGATGCCCTGCTCCCGGATGATGTTCAAAATGCTGTCCATAGTCGCCTCCGTTCAAGCTGTTTTGCGCTATTATAGCACAGGGCGTGTTATGCGGGCAAGCAAAGCCGTGCTTTGCAAAACGCCCGGAAGCGTTGACAGCACCAAGGAGAAATGGTAAAATCTTAATGAAGAGGTTTTTCGATGACGCGATGTCGCCCGCAGAAAAGGATCGCGGGAAGGAGGCAGCATGAGAAGGCTTGTTTTCATCATTCTTGCCCTCAGCTTCATTTTGCAGGCCGGGGCGCTTGCGGAGGGCGCAAATCAGCTGGGCGCGAAGGCGCTTGAAGAACTGTACGACGGGAAAAGCAACTGCTTTTTGTCCCCGGTCAGCCTGCAGCTTGCCTTGCAGCTCGTGGCTGAGGGGGCCCAGGGGGAAACGCGGGACGAGATTTTGTCGGCGCTTGGAACGCAGGCGGACGCTGAAAAGCTCATGCAGGGGCTAAAAAGCTCCGGCCTTCGCACAGCAAACGCTGCCTTTGTGAGCGATCAGATCCGCCTGAAGGAAAGCTATGCCTTGGGCATCCGTCAGCGCTTTGAGGCGGAGATCTTTCCCCTGGACGGGAAGGATCGGGTAAACCAGTGGGTGCGCAGACAAACGGACGGGCTGATCGACAGCCTGCCGCTTAACGACCCATCCCAGACGGCGCTCATCCTGATAAACGCCGTCGCCATGGACGCTAAATGGGAGGAGCCCTTTGACGCCGTTTTTACCCGGCAGAGGCCCTTTGCGACCCCAGAAGGAGCGGTGGAGGTGCCGACGATGCACGACTATCTGCATACGCCCTACTATGCCGAAAAGGACGGCCTTCGCTTTTTGCGCCTGAACTACAAGGACTGCGGCCTCTATATGCTGCTGATTTTGCCAAAGAAGCAGGGTGACGTGGCAAGCATTCTGAACTGGCTCAAAACAAACGAGCCCGGCGAGATCGTCTACGAGCCCGAGAGCGCTGAAAGCATCGTAAACGGCATCGTTCAGCAAAACATCGACTGGGGCGATCCGCTGCGCCCGGACGAGATCGACTGGCTCTACCGCTGCTACGAAGGCGGCGATACGTGGGAGGTCAGCCTGAATCTGCCAAAGCTGGACGTTCAGTGTGCGTGCGAGCTGACCGAAGTCCTGAAGGCGCTGGGCGTCAAAAAGGCGTTTACGGCCGGGGCGGAGCTTTCAGGGATGAGCGAAACGCCCCTGATGCTTGCCTCCGTTTCGCAAAAGCTGCGCGTGCAGGTGGACGAGGAGGGGACGCGCGCTGCGGCGGTCACCTGGAGCGAAATTGCAGCCACCGGGCCGGACCCGAGATACGAGCGCGTGCCCGTGCTGTTTTCTTGTGACAGTCCCTTTGCCATGCTGATCGCGGACGAGGAAAGCGGCGCGGTCTGCTTTGCCGGCATCGTTACAAACCCCGCGGAGAAATAGGCCTGCGGGGTTTTCTATACAAAAAACAGGAGGAAAACGCGATGAAAAAGATGCTTGCCGCTCTTTTGACCTTGGCCCTGCTGCTTGGCAGCGGCGCTTTTGCAAGCCAGCTGTCCCAAGGCGAGGAGGCGCCCTTCCTCTTCCGAAACGGCGTGCGCTTTGGTATGCGCGTTCAGGAGGTGCTGGCCTGCGAAGCCCTAAAGCGCTACGAGCTGGATACGGAGGAGACGCGCGGCCCCGTGCGCTTTACGGAGCTGGAGTATGAGGATGTGGAGGAAAACGGCACGCTTTGCGAGCTAAAGTACCTGTTTGTGCAGGACGCGCTTGTCGCCATACGCGTAAGCTATGAAGGAAACAAGGCCCTGTACGCAAAGCTTTTCGAGCAGCTCAGCGCCCTCTACGGGCAGGCTGCCGCGCCGGAACTTACGCTTTTGGGCAACGGCGTCTACGCGCTGGACGACGAGGGACACCCGGAGGGGCTTACGGACGCCTGGCTGTCTGGCGACGTGCTGATCGTGACGCAGCTGGACGAGGACGACATCGAGATCAGCTATATCGACCTTGCGGCGGAATATATCGCCCGGGAGCAGGCAAAATGAAAAGAATAGGCCGTGTCGTAGGCACCCTTTGGACCTCTTCCGACAATCCGCGAAACGGCGAGGCCAGCTTTTGCCGCCTGAAGGACGGCAGCATCATGCTGGCGTATTCGCACTTTGGCGGAGAGGGAGGCGATCACGATTGCTCGCGCCTTGTGTGCGTGCTCTCCCATGACGAGGGGGAAACGTGGACCCAGCCGCGCGAGCTGTTTCCTGATGACCGCGAAAGCCGAAACAACATGACGCCCTCCCTTTTGCGCCTGCCAAACGGGGAGCTTGGGCTTTGCTATCTCAGAAAAAGCGACGAGGCGGACGGCACCATCGCCTGCATGCCCGCGTTTCGCTTTTCCCGGGACGAGGGGCAAAGCTGGAGCAAGCTTACGCTCTGCACCACAGAAACGGGCTACTACTGCGGCACCAACGCCGCGTCCGTCGTGCTGCAGGGCGGGCGCATCGCAACGCCCGTCGCCTATGCGGGCAGCGTGCACCGCTACGACCTTGCGCCCGGCGTGGTGCGCTTTTTCTGCTCCGACGACTGCGGGCGCAGCTGGCGGGAGGCGCTTGCACCCATCAAAGCGCCCTACGGCGACCGCTGGGGCCTGCAGGAGCCGGGGCTTATGGAGCTTCCGGACGGGAGACTCTGGTGCCACATGCGCACGGTGTACGGCTTTCAGTTCCAGTCCTTTTCCGCGGACGGCGGCAAAAGCTGGAGCGCGCCGGAGCCGAACCTGCTGTTCCCCTCGCCGGACGCGCCCATGCGCGCGATGCGCTTTGAGCAGGGGACGATCGCGGTGTTCAATCCCCTTGCGCACTCGCAGGCGTTGGAGCAGCGCCTTCATTGGGGCTCGCCACAGCGCTCTCCGCTGATCCTGGCCGTGTCCCAAAACGGCGGCCTGGATTTTGCCGCGCCCGCCTCCGCGTTTACCTACACTGCGTTCAACGACTTTTGCACCAGATGCTTCATCCTTGAGGACGACCCCGCCGACAGCTTCTGCTACCCCGCCATGCTGCGCGTAAAGGACGGCTACCTCGTAAGCTACTACTGCGACGGCGGCTCCCACCGCGTGCTGAACTATTCGCGCATCCTCAAAATCAGCGACTCCGAACTGGCAGAGTAAGCGCGCCAGCGCGCACACTCTGCCAAAGCCCCAGGAGGCCTGGAGGGGCCGCTGCCCCTCCAGATTTCACTCCGCAGGGGCAGCTTTGCCGCCCCGAGGACAGCGATTTTTGTGAAGGGAGCGGAGCGAAGCGAAGACGACCGGAACAAATAATCGCTTCATTACAGTTTTTGCGCCCGGAAATCTCCGCAGAGATTTCAGCAAAAACTGCTGTCCTCTCGAATACTCCTTAAACCAAAAGTCGTTTCGCCCAAAACACAAACAAGGGCAACCTACCCCCCGATTGAAATGAATCTCTGATTCATTTCAATCGATAAATTTTTTTACATAATGCCGTCTTGCCAAATCCCCCGCCATCGCTTATAATACAGCCATGATAGAGGCGCGGGAAAGAGGCAGCGCGGGCAAGTCGGCAGACGTTTGAGCCAGCGCGAGGGCGATCCCGCCGAACCTGGACGGAAGGCGTTTCGCCCCGGTGGTATTGCGGAGGAGATCCGCCGTACTGTCCGCCAAAGGCGGGAGAGCTATCGGGCCTGTGTTTTCAGCCGGTCTGAACGCTTTCGCGCCAGACCGGTTTTTATTCAGCATGGGAGGATTGCAAATGAAGCTTCAGGGCAGCTACGTGGCACTGATCACCCCGTTCAACGAGGACGGCAGCGTAAACTTTAAAAAGCTTGAAGAGCTGATCGAGTTTCAGATCAGCGGCGGAACGGACGGCATCGTGGTGCTGGGTACCACGGGCGAAAGCAGCACCATGAGCCACGAGGAGGACGAGGACGTGGTGCGCTGCGCCCTAAGCGCCATTTCCGGGCGCTGCGCCCTGATCGCGGGCAGCGGCTCCAACAGCACCGAGACCGCCATCATGAAGTCCGTGGCCTACGACCGCCTGGGCGTGGACGGCCTGCTGCTGATCACTCCCTATTACAACAAGGCAAACCAGACCGGCATGGTGCGCCACTTTACCAGCGTCGCCGACCGGGTGGACGCGCCCGTGATCGTGTATAACGTTCCCGGCCGCACGGGCTGCGCGCTTAGCGTAAAGAGCGTGGAGGCGCTTTCGCGCCATCCCGGCATCATCGGCATCAAGGAAGCCAGCGGCGACATGAGCTATATGATGAACATCGCGCACCTGGCCAGCGACGATTTTGCCATCGTCTCCGGCAACGACGACATCACCCTGCCCATCATGGCTGCGGGCGGCACGGGCGTCATAAGCGTGCTTGCAAACATTTGCCCGGGCGCAACCTACAAAATGACCCACGCCTTTTTGGAGGGAGACCTCGCTACTGCCCGCAGGCTGCAGCTGGAATACCTGGAGCTCATCCACGCGCTGTTTATCGAGGTAAATCCCATCCCCGTAAAGGAAGCCATGAACCTCATGGGCATGAACGTCGGGCCGCTTCGCATGCCGCTTTGCGAGATGGAGGCGGAGCACCGGCAGACGCTAACGCGCGTACTGGACAAGTACGGGCTGCTAAAGAAAAACTGAGGTGCGCGACATGCAAAAGCTGCTTATCGTCGGCTACGGCCGGATGGGAAAAATGATCGAGGACGTCGTCTCCCAGCGAAAGGACGTTGCGATCGTCGGGCGCGTCGATCCGCTTTTGCCCCCCTGGGATGAAAGCGAGACGCCGGATGCGATACTGGATTTTTCGCTGCCGCAGGGGCTTAAGGCCTCCTGCGAGATGGCTGTGCGCTTTGGCGCCGCGCTGGTCGTGGGCACCACGGGGATGGACGAGGCGGCGCAAAAGCTGCTTGCAGAAACCGCCGGGCATGTGCCGGTGATCCGGTCCAGCAACTATTCCCTTGGCATCGCGGTTTTGAAGCGCGCCGTGCGCATGGTCGCTCAGGCCCTGGGGGAGGATTTCGACATCGAGATCGTGGAGACCCATCACAACCAGAAGGTGGACGCGCCAAGCGGCACGGCCCTAAGCCTTGCCGAGGCCGCGGACGTAAACGGCGACAAGCCCCGCGTTTACGGGCGAGAAGGAAGGCCCGGCGCAAGAGGGCGCGAGATCGGCCTGCACGCCATCCGCGGCGGCACCGTGGCCGGCGAGCACCGCGTGCTGTTTTTGGGCGACAACGAAACGCTGGAATTGCGGCACGAGGCGCAAAGCCGCCGCATCTTCGCCGTGGGCGCGGTAAAGGCCGCGCTGGCGCTGATCGGAAAGCCCGCAAGCCTGTACGAAATGGACGACATCGCTTCGGGCGCGCTGTAAATAAGCGCCTCACACCACTTTAGGGAGGACAGCATGAACGCACAGGAAATCATCGCATTCATCCACGATGCGGAAAAAAAGACCCCGGTCAAGCTTTATTACCGCGCAAGCGCCCCCGTGGACAGCATGGGCCTTCGGAATTTCGGCGGCGTGATCTTTTGTGAGCTTCCCCAGGCGCAGGCGTTTTTGGAAAAGAACAAGGCGCTGATCGAGGACTGCGAAATGGAGCTTGATCGCAGAAACAGCGCCGTGCCGCTTCTGGATTATAAAAACATCAACGCCCGCATCGAGCCCGGCGCGTTCATCCGCGACCGGGTGGAGATCGGCGACAGGGCGGTCATCATGATGGGTGCGGTGATCAACATCGGCGCGGTCGTGGGCGAGGGCACGATGATCGACATGGGCGCGGTGCTGGGCGGCCGGGCCATCGTGGGCAAAAACTGCCACATCGGCGCGGGCGCGGTGCTCGCAGGCGTGGTTGAGCCGGCCAGCGCAAAGCCCGTCACCATCGCAGACGGCGTGCTGGTGGGCGCAAACGCGGTCATCATCGAGGGCGTCAGCGTAGGCGCGGGCGCGGTGGTCGCGGCGGGCGCGGTGGTCACCCAGGATGTGCCCGAAAACGCCGTGGTCGCGGGCGTTCCCGCGCGCATCATCAAATACAAGGACGAAAAGACCCAATCCAAAACCGCCCTCGTGGACGCGCTGAGGGCGCTGTAGGCAGGAAGGGGAGACGACATCATGAGAATTCGCACGCTGGACGACGTGATGCAGCCGCTGCAGCCGGAGTCGCTGGAGCAGTGGCAGAGCATGCGTCAGGAACTGATCGAAAACATCCGCTTTGCCTGCTCCATCGATCTGCTCAGGCACGACGCGCCGCTGAACGCGCAGGTGTTTGACGCGGTGGAGCATGACGGCTTTGCGGTGGAAAAGGTGATTTTGCAAACCCTGCCCGGCTTCTATCTGTGCGGAAATCTCTACCGGCCGCTGGATACCGGCAAAAAGTATCCCGCGGTGCTCAACCCCCACGGCCACTGGGAAAACGGGCGCTTTGAAGTGATCCCCCTGGCGCGCGTGCCCCAGAGGTGCGCAAACCTGGCGCTGAGGGGCATGGTGGCGTTTTCCTATGACATGGTGGGCTGGAACGATTCGAACCAGATCGACCACAACGGCTACAGCAGGGAATTTGACGCCTGGAACTACAGCCACTTTTCCCTGCAGCTGCTAAACGGCATCAAGGCGCTGGACTTCGTAAGCCAGCTTCCCTACGTGGACGCGGAGAAGATCGGCTGCACCGGCTGCAGCGGCGGCGCGACGCAGACCTGGTTTTTGACCGCGATCGACGAGCGGGTGAAGGCCTGCGCGCCCATCAACATGGTCTCCACCATCATGCAGGGCGGCTGCACCTGCGAAAGCGCGCCGTTTTTGCGCACCCGCTTCTGCAACGTGGATTACGCCCGCTGCGTCGCGTCGAGGCCCATGTTCCTGTCCGCCAGCGACGGCGACTGGACGATCCACTCCCGGGAGGTGGAGTTCCCTGCGGTCAGGCGCGTCTATGCCCTGTACGGCGCGGAGGACAAGCTTGAGACCTTCTACCAGTCCGCGCCTCACTGCTACAACCTGCCCATACGCGAAAGGGTGTACGACTTCTTCTGCCGCGCCTTCGGCCTGCAAAACCCGTTTCCGGGCGAGGTGGACATGGAGTTCACCCGGGAAGAGCTCAGCGTCGGAGATCTGCGCGCCCGCGTCCCGGCGGAGGGGTACGTCGAGGGCGACGAACAGCTCTTTGCGCTGGTCAAGGACATCATCCGCAAAAACCTTGCGCGCCTGAGCGCGGAAGAAAAGCAGCAGCTGCTCCACAGGACGTTTTCAGACGCCCTCCCGCCCTTGCGCGCGGAGGAACTGGACATTCCCTTCATCCTGGACGAGCGCACTGCGCCCCCTGTCCTGCGCCTTGGCGCGTGCCCGGCAGGGGACGACTGGATGGGCATAAAGCACCCCTCCTGCTACAATCAAACAAGCGACGCAAAGCGGGTGATCCTGCTTGCAGAGCTCTTGAAGCAGCATCCGGACGCCCAAATCACCGCCGAGGGCAAAAGCGCAAAGCTTCTTGAGGTCGCGCGCTGCGTAAACGCGGGCAAGGGAACGTTTGATGCGGAAGGCCTGGAAAT
>CADBNW010000118.1 GCA_902796025.1 uncultured Eubacteriales bacterium | reverse complement strand
GCAGAGTAGCGGGATCGGCTTCATCGTCGGATGATCTGCGCTCTTCTTCGGTTTGTCGAAGTTCCAGATTGTGGACTGCTTCCGATCAGCGAACCATTTGTGTTTCCCGTTGGGGAGCCAGCCATAAAGCACGGGTTCATGCTGCCACTGGTAAGGGCTGCGGCCCAGCACCAGGCTGTTCTTCACCCAGATGCATACGCCGGAAATATGAAAACCGGACTCCTTGAAAGCCCGGCGGAAGTTCAATCCCTCGGTGTCCGCATGGAAAATGTACGCGCTGCCGCCCTCGGCCATATGCGCCGCCATGTTTTTGAAAGCCGCCAACAGGAACGAGAAAAACTGCTCGTCCGCCATACTGTCGTTCTGGATCTTCTTTCCGTCAGCAGATTCGTATGCTACGTTGTATGGAGGATCAGTCACAACAAGATTTGCCCTGACGCCTTCCATGAGTGCGTCCACAGCGTCCGGATCCGTACTGTCCCCGCACATCATCCGATGCCTGCCGAGCGTCCAGATATCACCGGGCTGTACATATGGTGTAATTTCTTCCGGGTCGATATCACAGTCATCGTCATGGACTTCCCTGTCATGCACTTTGGAGAAAAGCTCGTCTACCTCAGCAGCGTCAAAACCTGTCGCGCCAAGGTCATACCCCGCGCTCTGCAGATCCTGCAGCAGGTCTGCCAGGGCAGTGGGCTCCCAGTCACCTGTGGCTTTGTTGAGTGCAATGTTCAGAGCCTTTTCATCTGAAGGGTTCTCGATGTGCACCACAACACAGTCCACCTCGGTGACGCCTTCTGCCTTCAGCACCTTGAAGCGCTGGTGCCCGCCGACGATATTGCCCGTCACTTCATTCCAGACGATGGGGTCGACATACCCAAAGTCGTGCAGGCTGCGCCGGATCTTTTCATACGCAGGATCGCCCGGCTTCAGGTCTTTTCTGGGGTTGTATTTCGCAGGCTTCAGCCGGTCAATGGGCATGGTCTGCATATTAAGGTTTGTGTTCATAAGCTCTCCTGTAAGATTTTGAAGTTGACAATTATGGGATTTAAACCCTATAATGGTGCCGCAAACGAAGTGGAGGTGTCAGTATGCCGACAATCAGCCATTTTTATGGGATCATCATTGTCATGTACCTGCGGAATAAAGAACACAACCCGCCGCATATTCACGCAATCACACAGGACTTTGATGCTCCGTTTCTTATTGAAACAGGTGAAATCATGGAAGGAGAATTCCCACCAAAGGCAAAAGCACTGGTAAAGGAATTTGTTCTGAAGTATCAGAATGAACTGAACCAGATATGGGAAACTGAGCAGTACATCAAACTGCCTCCTCTCGCTTAAACTATAAGCATGGAATATTCATCAGGGAGGTGAAGAGCATGTTCCACAAGGCAACAGATATGAGATTTCTGGAAGGAACTGCTATGGAGGTCGTCTTCCAGGATGGTAAGGTAAAGAAGTATGACATGGCATCACTCTTTGATAAGTATCCTCAGCTTCGAGCGCTGGAGGATCGTGAGCTCTTTCTCTCTGGTAAGCTCATGGGCGCATATGGCATCATGTGGAATGACGATCTGGACATAGAAACGGAGACCATCTATGAGGATGGTGTTACGGTTCGTGAGGAACAGCCCGCTGCAAATCAGGCCGCCGCATCTGCTGTAGCATCAGCGCGTGCATTGAGCGGTATGTCGCAAAAGCAGCTGGCAGCAGCGACTGGCATTGACCAGTCTGATATTTCCAAGATTGAGCGTGGTGTAGCCAATCCATCCGTCTCCACCCTGGAGAGAATCGCCAAGGCTCTGGGTGGTCAATTAGCCATTAAAATCGCAATCCCAACAAGCAAATAACAGCATCTCCTTTGCAGTAATTAATTGTGTTATCAGATTAATTTGTTGGCGCTTATGGAGGGCTGCGCATGCTGAAGAACAACATTGAAATCGATGTGAAAGTCAAATGCATCGAAGAGGGCACTACACAGGCAAAAATCGCGGAAATGGCGGAACCATTCAGGGAGAGCCGCGGTCCGGGCAGTCGGAAAACAACGCGCCGCACCTTGCTGTTCATCGTCTTTTTATTACTGGGCGGCGCGCTGCATTCCAACGATCCGGATGAATACCACTTCGCGGCCAGCGTAATTTACTGCGCCGAATACCTGATTTACGCAGGCCTTATCCTGTTCTGGATGCAGTCGGTAAGCGTCCGGCTTCTGCCGACGCGGGCGAAG
>CADBNW010000117.1 GCA_902796025.1 uncultured Eubacteriales bacterium | reverse complement strand
TGCGGTTGCCGGTGCGGCGGTTCAGGCACCAGTAGGCGAAGCACGCGATGGCGATGGCGGCGATCTCGCTGCCGAATTTGGTGATGACCGACATGATCTGGGTAAGCGTGTCGCTGCGAAGGCCCTGAAGCCATACGAGGAAATCGATATCCATTAAATGCACTCCCTGTAGTCCATGATGATCTCGTCCGCAAGTGTGCGGCTTTGTTCAAAGGTATCGGCGTTGTGGGGATCGTACACCAGCACCGTGCGCATGCCGCACTTTTTTGCGCCCGCAAGGCCCTGGCGAAGGTCCTCGTAAACCGTGCACTGTGGACTTTCAAGCCCCAGCCGCTGCGCGGCCAGCTGGTAGACCTTGCCGCTTTGCTTGTCCTGCCCGGTCTCGTCGGTGGTGGCAAAGGTATCGAACAAGTCAAGCACTCCGTTTCGCTTAAGCGCCGGCTCGTACAGGCGGGGCGTAAGGGTGGTGACGACGCCAAGCAAGACGCCGGCTTGCTTTAGCTTTTTCAGATACGCCTCCGCGCCGCTTTTTAAGCGCACCTCGCCCACGTACGCGCGCTCGCACATAAAGTGCCAGATCTCCATGATCTCTTCCACGCTTTCGCAAAGCCCGAAGCGCTGCTTTGTGTATTCCGCGGTCTGCCGGAAGGAAAGCCCCCGGATGCTGCTGGTGTAATCCGGCGGCACCGCGTGCTCGCGCGCGTTCAAAAACGCCCGGTCGATATCCGCCCACACGCCAAGGGAATCCAAAAGCGTGCCGTCCAGATCAAACAGTGCAGCCCTCATCCAAGCCTCCCGAACAAGTGGTGCTGGTATTGTATCATAAAAGCGGGCGGGAAGCAAATTAAAAAAACGATTGAAATGGATCAAAGATCCATTTCAATCGCGCGCTTTAGCGCCTTGGAGGCGATAGGAGCTGCCGTCTGCCCGCCGGAGCCGCCGCCCTCCACCACCACGGCGATGGCGTAGGGGTGCTGCTCGTCCTCGTACAAAAAGCCGATGTACCAGGCGTTGGTCAGGGCGCTTTTGTCGCTGGTCACCTCGGCGGAGCCGGTCTTTCCGCATACGTAGCCGCTGTAGCCGCTGATCTGCGCGCGCGTGCCGGTCGCGCCCGCGTCGTGCACGGCCTTGTACATGTACCAGGCGGCGGTCCGGGCCGTGTCCGGGTCCGTCACGGTGAGGAATGCCTTTGGCTGCATCGTGGAGATCGGGATGCCGGAGTGCCTTCGCACTTCCTTTATCAGCTTTGGCTCCATCATCACGCCGTCGTTTGCGATGGCCCCCGCGATCATCGCCATGTGCAGGGGCGTGGCGTCCGTCGCGCCCTGCCCAAAGCCCGCCTGGATCAGCTCTCCCGCGGCCGTGGAGGTTTTCAGACACCTGCTTGCGTACAGCACGATGTCGTCAAAGTGGAACTCTGTGTTGAAGCCAAATTTTTCGCTGGTCGCCTTTAGCTGCTGCGCGCCGAGCCGGTAGGCAAGGGAGGCAAAGCTTATGTTGCAGCTTCTGGTAAACGCCTGCTGAAGGCTTATGTCCCCGTGCGCGGTGCCGCCTGCGCAGTGCAGGGTGCGGTCTGCAAAGGTCCATTCGCCGCTGCAGCTGAAGCGCTCCTGGCTGACCCCCGGCAGGTTTTCAAGCGCGCTTATCAGGGTTACGGTCTTAAAGGTGGAGCCGGGGGCGTAGCGCCATTGCAGCGCCCTGTCGTAGTACATCGTGTCCACGATGTCGCTTTCGGGATCGGCGGGGTCGAACGCCGGCAGCGACACCTTGGCTAAGATCGCCCCGGTCTTATAGTTGATCACCACGCACGCGCCCCGGCCCCCTTCCGGAAAGAGGGAGGCGATGTACGCGCTTAATTTTGCGTTTTGCGTCAGCACGATGTCGTAGCCCACGGGGTCGTCGCCCATTAAGGTCTGCAGGGTCTTGTCCGCGCCGGTCGAGTCGGTCATGCCGAGCAGGGTCGTCGCGTGCCGGTTTTCTACGCCCGTTTCGCTCATGCCCCGCTGGTCGCCTATCGTGTGGCTCATCGCAAGGCGCAGGGCCTTGTCCTGGATGTACCGGCGCACGCCCGCGGCGGGGCTTTCCGCAAGCACCGTCATTTCGCTGTCGTACACCGTGCCCTGCACGGTGGTCTTTCGCGCCTCCTGCAGGCGGGTGTTCGGGGCGCGGTTGAGCCAGCGTTCGGAATTGGCCTGCACGCGCATCACGTACAAAAACCCGGTTATCAGGATAAGCCCCATCAAAAGCAGGCCTACCTCGGCAATGCGGCTTCGCGTGCGCTTCATGGCAGGCTTCTCCTTCCGCTTTCAAGCAGGCGTATGCCGTCCTCCTCGTCCTGCGCGTTTAAGGACGATACACCAAGCAGCGTGCCCATCATCAGCATGCTGCCAATAAGCGAGCTTCCGCCCTCTGAGATCAGCGGCAGCGTTACGCCCGTAAGCGGCAAAAGGTGCAGATTTCCGCACACGATCAAAAGCATCTGGCTTGTGATCTCAAACGTGCAGCCAAACGCCAGCAGCGCGTGAAAGCGGCTGCGCGCGGACGCGGCGCAAAGCAGCCCCCTTAGCATCAGCGCCAGATACGTAAGCAGGATGCTTAAACTGAACACCATGCCGAACTCCTCGCTTACCGCGGCAAAAATGTAGTCCGAGGCTACCACGGCCACCTTTCTTGCGCTGGACAGCCCAAGCCCCGCGCCAAACAGCCCGCCGCTTACGATGCTCATAAGCCCCTGCACCAGCTGCCTGGCGTTTTCGTAGGTGGAATTCCAGGGGTCGCGCCAGATGCTGATGCGCTCCGCCAGGTAGTGAAAGCCCGATATCTCGTTTGCATAGCGCACGAAGATCCCGCCCGCAGCGCCCGCCGCGGCCAGCGCCGAAAGCGTGAGCCACCCCTTGCCCGTGCCCGCGTAAAACATGGCCACGGTCAATAAAAAGTATAACAGCAGCGCCCCGAGGTCTCGCTGTAAAAGCAATATGCCGCAGGCCGCCGCGCCGTACAGGATGCCCCAGATCCACTGCCTGAAGCGCTTTCCCCGGCCAAACAGCGCCGCCAGCACGTACACGCTTGCCGCTTTTATCAGCTCGCTTGGCTGGAATTGCATCCCCCCAAGCCGCACCCAGCTGCGCGCGGCGGAGGAGGTGGAGTACGCAAACGGCCACACCAAAAGCAGAAGCGCCCCCAGCGCCCCGGCCGTCCCCAGAAACTTATACCACCAGTGCCCGCCAAGGCGGCTTACACCGATGCCTATAAGCAGCGCCAAAAAGCCCGGCAAAAGATACCTGGCCTGGGTGATTGCCTTTTCGGGGGACAAAAACACCGCCCGCAGCACGATCACGCTCAGCGAGCACAGATACATCGTAAGCAGATAGAGCACCTTGTCGACCGGCGTCCATTTGCGGATCAGGCACAGCCCCGCCCAGCTGCCAAGCGGAAGGAGCGCGCTCATGAGCAGCGAAAACAGGTTGACCTCTCCGTCCTTAAAGCTAAGCAGCAGCATGCACGCGGCCTGAAAGCCCATAATCAGCCACATCAGCGGCCTTTCGTAGGCGCGGGAGGTAAGGCGTCTTAGGCTTTCTGCTTGCTTTTGCCGCCGCGCGTCAGTTCTCATGCCTTGCCCCCTTCCTGTAGGCGCGCCTGGCCATGGGACTTAAAAACCTTCCCGCGGGCGCAAGGGGCTTAAAGCACAAAACGGCCCTGCCCGCAAAGATCCGCTGCCCCTTTTCCACGGTAAGCGCGTCCTGCGTAACGTCGCCCTCGTCGCCCTTGTCCAGCCGAAGATACGCGGGGTTTGCGGGATAGATATGCATCTGCATGTCCTCGATGTCGTAATCGAACAGCAGCTCCGGAAGGCCCATGTTCTTTATACGCGCGTCGCAGCCCCGGCCGCTGCCGACGCTGCCGCTGCGCCCAAGGGGAAGCTTGTCCTCCTTCCCCCGTCCGTCCAAAGCGTTCACGTGCAAAACCGCGACGGCGCTGAGGCGCGCCTCCCGGCTTCTTCTGGCCGCCGCGCGCCTCAGATCCCGAAACGCCGTAAACAGCGCCCACAGCGCGATCGACACCCCCGCCGCGGACAGCAGGTAGCGCATGATCAGCGAAAGCCTCATGTAGATGTCATGATTCATGCGCCCCTCCTTCTAAGCACTTCGCCCAAAGGCAAAGATAAAATTCCAGATTGCATTATATCGTCAAACCGCCCTTTCGTCAAGCACGAGCCCCCGCCCCAAAAGCCTTCCCCCATGGGGCGCATTGCGGTAGTGAATCGATGTCCAGTGGACATCGAGAGCCGCAATGCGTTACGTTGGCAGCGCGAAGCGCTGACGGATGAGGTTCTGTCCCGATCCAGCGCCGCACTCCCGCCCTCACCGCCCACACCCCCCACAACTAACTTTAGCTAACAGCTAATAGCTAACAGCTAATAGTTAACAGCTAATAGCTAACAGCTAACTCCCCTCTCTAAAATTCCACGCAAAAAAAACTCCAAAATCATCTGCCACCTCCAACACACGCCGCGTATAAAAGAATGTAAGCGCTTGAACGACAAGGGTCGCACCGGACGACCCGGGAGCGCAGCCGGGACGCGCGGCACGGCAACGCCTCCCAAGCCCCCCGAATCCGATCAGACGCAAGGCCAGCGCCCTGCATCGGATTCCCACAGAGAGCAAAGGCTACAGAATTAACGTGTTTTGTGGAATTTACTCTTGACAAGCCCCGTATTAGATGGTAGAATGCAACCTGTAAAAGTCTCTTATGAGATGAAAATCCAGAAAGAACTTTTGCGGACAGCGGCACACGGAGGGAATGCGTTTCAGTGAAGACCATTGTGGAACCCAAACAGCACATCGCCAAGCTTTGGGGAAAACAGCGGATTGAGGAGGATACATCCTATCGGCTGATAAAGTATGTGCTTCGGGTAGACCACGAAGGGGAAGTGCTTCTCCACAACGTTGTCACTGGTCAACTGGTGGTTCTGGATCAGGAGGAAGCCAAAGCGGTCGACGAACTACCGCAAAACTATAATCCGGTGATGGAGCAACTGGTTGCTGAACACTACCTGGTTCCTGAAGGCTATGATGAGCATCAACAAGTCGTTAGCCTTCGCACAATAATGCTGAAGCTGGAGGCAAATAAAGAAAGGCCGATTAACTCTTATACGATTCTTCCGACGACAGCGTGTAATGCGAGATGCTATTATTGCTTTGAGCAAGGGGTTAAGCGCGTTACAATGACAGAGGAAACTGCAAATCAAGTGATTGACTATATCGTTAGCCATTGTGGAGAAAATCGGAGAGTAGCAATCGAATGGTTTGGCGGTGAACCTACTGTAGCAATGAATCGCATTGATCAGATTTGCGCGGGACTGCATAATAGTGGGATTAATTATATTTCAACTATGGTCACCAACGGATATCTGTTTGATGAAGAAGTTGTGAAGAAGGCAAAGAACCTCTGGCATCTCAGGCCATCAACAAACCCCTGTTTCACACTAGTGGCAGGGGTTTAATGATGGAATAAAAAGAGTGGAGAAATAAAAAAAAGCGCC
>CADBNW010000116.1 GCA_902796025.1 uncultured Eubacteriales bacterium | reverse complement strand
GTTGACTTGCCCATGGCAAGTCAATCCCACGCAGAACGTGGGATGCCGACGGCTCAAATCAGAGATTTGAGACGCGGCACCGCAAGCTGCCCCTGCGGATTGAAATTGGAGGGGCTGCGGCCCCTCCAAGCTACCCCGGGGCTGTTGCACTTGTGCAACAGCCCCGGGTGTTCTTACGGTGAAACGGAGTTATTCTTCTTCTCCGCCTACGTTCTCGTCTACAAAGAGCTTTATGCAGGATTTGATCTGGTTTTCCCGGTAGCCCTCGTTGATGCCCGCGGCCAGCCAGTAGGCGTATTCTCCATCGGAATAGTCGCCCAGGGCCTCCATGCTCTCGCCGTAGCGGAACTCGATGTGGAAGGTCTCAGCCAGGGTATCGTCCGTAAAGGAGAAATAGCGGTATGCGCCCGCGTCCTCGTCCGCGGTCTTATAAACGCGCAGGGCAATGCCCATATCCATGCCGAAGAAGCTTACGGGCGCCTCGCCCTCAAAGGCGTAGGCGTGATCAAACAGCTCATTCCCTTGGGCGTCATACCCCTTGATCACGTCGCCGCTGATCACCAGCTTGCTTATGCCGTTTTCAAAGAAGCAGTCAAATACCATGCTCTCGGGATCGCCGCCAAAGGCATCGATCGCGGCCTGCCCCTTCAGCGTGCCCATAAAGGACTGGGTGAGGGCCGTATAGTATGCTTCGGCTGCAGCGTCGTCTTGTTCGTACGCCTTGATGCACTCCATCCAGTAGTCCTTGTATTCTTCCTTTGCAAACTCCGGGAACAGCTCGATGTACGTGCCGGTCAGCCGGGGCAGCAGCGCATCGTCGGATACGGCGATGTCCACCTGCATGGCATACACCGCGTCCAGCGTGATGTACTTGATCTCGCTGATGCGCTTGCCCTTCAGCGCCTTATAGATCGCGCTGTCATAGGCAAAGCCGATCTGGCTGCCCCGCCAGAGGTTTGCGATATGGCGAAGGCCCACGCTGGTGCCGTCGTCCGCCGTAAGAATCACTGCGCTCACGTTTGCGCCGTTCAGGACTTCGCTTATGCCTTCGACGCTCAGCGTCATATCTGCGTGGCGGTCGTAGACGAAGCTGGCCTGGCCCTCCACGCTTTGCGCCTCGGCCTCGATCGCGGAAAAGCTGAGGGCGGCGGCATCCAGCGTCTTGTACAGCGCGGGAACGCCGTCCAGCGCGTACCAGGAGTAGCTGGGTGCCTCAAACAGGGCATCCTTGCCTTCGTAGACGGTGGTGGTCTCTTTCCCGCGGTTTGTCACCGTGATTTCGACGCTGCTTTCATCGGTGATCTCGATGCCGCCAAGCGTCGAAAGGATATTGGCGTCCTCAACGTACACCGGGAAAATAATGCCGCTGATGTCGCTGCCCGCGGGATCCACGTGATAGGAGCCGCCCGCAAGTCCGCCCGTGCGGGGCTTGTTCAGGGTAGCGCTGCTCACCGTGTCCAGGCCTTCGGTCACGCTGACTTCAGACGCGTAGAACTTGTCATAGGGGATGTTCATTAGAACATAGATGCCCTGCTCCTTCGCGGCCTCTGTCTCCGCCACGGCAAGAAGCGACGGGCACAGCACTGCCACAAGCAGAATGGAAATGATCTTCTTCATACGCCTTCTCCTCACAAAACGCTTTATCTGATCCGCCCGGTCACGCCCCGCGCGGTTTCAGTCCCCGCTCTATGGTTAGCCAACGCTAACTCAAAGCCCTTTATAGAGCCGCCCGCGGCATTCGCGCAGGGCGGCATGTTAGCTTTTGCTAACAACATTGTAGCATAGTCACACCGGACCTGTCAAGAGCCGGAAGAGGAAAATCTTCGCGCGCTGCCCAAAGCCCCTCCCGCCAAATGATCCAGCGCCTGGCGCGAGGAAAGATGAAAGTTGTTTCTCTTACTCCTTCCTTTTTGCCAAAATAAAAAGCTCCCGGCGCAGCGTCCTATGGACAATGCGCCGGGAATGTTTTGCGTTTTATTGGCTTACACAGCGGGGATCAGCCCTTGATGCCGCCTCTTGCCACGCCGCGCACGATCTGCTTTCTGGCAAAGAGGAACAGGATCAGCATCGGCATTACCACCAGCGTGGCACCCGCCATGATCAGCTCGTAGTGGATGCCGACCTCCGTGGTAAAGGTGATAAGCGCCCAGGGGAGGGTGCGCACCTCGTCGCGGGAGATGACCAGCTTTGGCCACATGAAGCTGTTCCAGGAGGCCATGGCGTTCAAAAGCAGTATGGTGACCAGGGAGGGAGAAGCGATCGGCACCATGACCTTCCACAGGTACTGCCAGTTGCTGGAGCCGTCCACCTGGGAGGAGTAGTACAGGCTGTCCGGCACCGACATAAAGAAGTTTCTAAGGATGTACGTGTAGAAGATGGAGCTTGTAAACGGCAAAATCAGGCTGGCCAGCGTGTCCCGCATGCCAAGGCGCGTGATGGTCTGGTAGTTGGTGATGACCAATAGCTCAAAGGGGACCATCATCATGCTCAGCAGCAGCGTAAACAGCAGATCCCTGCCCGGGAACTGCAAACGCGAAAACGCGAACGCCGCAAGGATCGTGGTCAGCATCACCACCAGCACCGAGCACACGCACACGAAGATGGAGTTAAAGAAGTACGTGGTAAAGGGCGCGGTGTGCCAGGCCGTGGTGTAGTTGTCAAAGTTCGTCCAGCTCTGGGGCATCATCGTGGGCGGGAAAAGGTTCATTTCGCTTTGCGTCTTAAAGGACGAGGCGATCATCCAGTAGAAGGGGAACACCATGACCAGCGCGCCCAGGATCAAAAGCAGCTGCTTTGTCTTTTTCAGCAGCACCACGCTTGCCAGCGCTGCGATCAGCAAAATGCAGCACAAAACCAGCCGCACGATAAACCAGGTGTAGGCGTTTTGGTATTCCGTGCCCGCGATGCGGCTCAAGACCGCGTATTCGCTGGAGGTCTCGATCAGCTGCCACTGACCCAGCTTTTCGCCCGCCGTGCCCAGGCGACGCATCGCGCCCGTCAGCGTCAGGTTTTCGCCGTGTACCTTGGAGATGCTCTGAAAGCTGGAGCCGTCCTTCACGACCTGCATGCCGAAAGGCCACAGGAGGATCAGCGCGATCAGACTTGCAAGCAGTACGCCGATCAGAATAAGCTTTTTGCTGTCCATATTTTTCATGCGCTCACCTCCCCTCTCACTGGTAGACCCATTTGCGCTGTATCAGCTTTTGCAGCATGGTAAACGCAAAGATGATCACAAACAGCACCATGGCCGCGGCGGC
>CADBNW010000115.1 GCA_902796025.1 uncultured Eubacteriales bacterium | reverse complement strand
GGCTTGATACGGGATTTTATCCCTTTTTTGGTGGGGCGTAAGTACGGAACCCTCGTCCTACCAACTGTGCTAATGCCCCGTATGTTTTCCCGAGCATTGCCCGGGGGAGTCTCCCGCGTTTTACGCCTGCGGGTCTGGAGGCGTCTTCCGATTCGATCGGGCCGGAGGGCCGGCCGTTTCGGAAGAGGGTTCTTTTGGCTTTGGGCCGCAAGAGAAGCTTTCGGGATTTTATCCCTTGCCGATGCAGGATTGCGGATAAAGAATCCTTTTCCTGATTAGCTTTACAAGTATAGCACCCGCGATGCCAAATTGCAAGAAAAGAAATGGTTAAACCGGGGCGGCCTACGAAATCAGCTCCCGGATCACCTGGGCGGAATCGCCTGTGATCTCGAGGCTGCGCTTGCTGATCTCTTCGGGGACGGGGCAGCTTTCCATGTTCAGGCAGGCGTAGTGTGCGTTTTCGTTTTGATAGACCTGCTGCCAGAAATTGTACTTGATGATGCCGGGGGTATTGTAGCCCACGCCGATCTCCAGGTAGACGACCTTTTGCTTTTGATGGGCGGTGAGCCAAAGCTCGTATTCCACTGCGGCGGCCTGCCAGCCCTCGTCCTGCACAAACTTATTGTCGGCGTGCAGGTTGGTGGTCAGGGGCCGTCCGCAATTGGGACAGACGGGCAGCAGCGCCGTGGGGATGCGCATGGCGGCAGGCTGGCCATCGGGCGGGATGAGCTCGTTTTGCTCTGCGATGCGAAAGCCCTGGGCAAGCAGCATTTGACGGATCTGCTCCTCGTTGTCCCAGGTCTTTTGGCAGCAGGGCTTGGTGCACTGAAACAGGCCGTAATCGCCCTGGGTATAGAAAAGCCGCTTTTTGTCGAAGCCTGCCTTCTGGAAGCAGTGATCCACGTTGGTGGTCAAAACAAAATGATCCTTATCCTTCAGCAGCTGGAACAGATCGTCGTAGACGCGCCCCGGCGCGTTCATATAGCGATTGACCCAGATGTTCCGGCTCCAGAAGGCCCAGAATTCCTCCCTGATCTGATAGGGATAGAAGCCGCCGGAATACATATCGTGAAAGCCGTACTTTTCCGCAAAGTCGGCAAAATACTTTTGAAAGCGCTCGCCGCTGTACACAAAGCCGGCGGCGGTCGAAAGCCCCGCGCCCGCGCCGAGCATCACGGCGTCCGCGTCCGAAAGGAGTTTTTTGAGCTGTGCTGTTTTTGCGTCCATGCTGTTCCTCCATCTGAAGATCTATGCCAGCAGCTCCCGGTAGATCTGCAGGTCGCTGTCTTTGAATACGTTGAAGATGACGGTTTGCGGACAGTCCGCTTTTTGCAGGGCCTCCTTTACGGTCTGCACGGCGATCTGCGCGGCGCGCCTGGCCGGGAAGCGGAACACCCCGGTAGAGATGCAGCAAAAGGCCAGTGAGCGCAGGCCGCGCTCCGCCGCAAGGCGCAGGCAGGAGCGGTAGCAGGAGGCAAGCGTTTCTTCGTGCTGCCCTGTCAGCGGCCCGTCAACGATCGGCCCCACGGTGTGCAGCACGTATTTCGCCGGAAGATCGAAGCCGGGCGTACACTTTGCCTGCCCGGCGGGCTCCTCGTGCCCCTGCCGCAGCATCAGCTCGTGGCAGGCCAGCCGCAGCTGCACGCCCGCCATCGTGTGGATGATGTTGTCGATGCAGCCGTGACAGGGCGAAAAACAGCCAAGCAGCTGAGAATTGGCGGCGTTTACGATGGCGTCGCAGCGCAGCGTCGTGATGTCGCCCTGCCACAGCACGAGGCGCCCGTCCACAGGAACGGGCGGGAGGGCGGACGCGTCCACGATGCCCTTCTCCGCCGTCATCTGTCCAAGGAAGGCGTCCTGCACCTGCAGAAACTCGTCGCTCGCGGGTAGGGGCGGGCGCAGGTTCATCAAACTGCGAAGCAGCTGCCAGCGCTGAGGCGGCAGCGCGGGAATAGGTACCTCCCCGTATTGCGGCATGTCCTTCATCAATGCCCTGATCAGCCAAAGGGCCCTTTCCTGTTGGTTCATCATCATTCTCGCACAGCTCCTCGCTCAAAATGAATCAAAGATTCATTTTGAGCGGTTGGTTTATGTTGACCGGATAGGTTATTTTCTCAAAACGAAAATCGGTAGGCGGATGGGCAAGAGGTTTACAGTTTTTGCTGAAACTTCTGCGGAAGTTTCCGGGCGCAAAAACTGCAAGGAACCGATTTTTGCTCTCGCAGGGCAAGCTCTGCTTCGCAAAAATCGTCCTCGGGGCGGCGGAGCCACCCCTGCGGATTGAAGTTGGAGGGCTGCGACCCTCCAAGCCACCCTGGGGCTTTAGCGTTTGTGCAACAACCCTGGGCGTCAGGTGCCCTGCCGATTCGCTGAAACGATGATACCATCGAATCTGCCGTAAGTCAATAAGCAAAACCGGGGCGGCTGCACAAGTATCATACCTGCGCAACGCAAAAAAGCAAGTTAACGTTGCAATTTTTCCGCTTATATAAAAAAATGCAACGTTAACCTGCTTTCTTTCTTATTCAGAAATGCAGTATCAGGAAGATCTTGCAAAGCTTGAGTCTAATGAAACAGCTGCTTCAGTCATTGAGGCGCAGTTAAAGAGAAAAATGACTTTATTGTCCAATAATAGCGAGATATAGTCTTACAATTATCATGGGGTTGTTGCACAAGTGCGAAACGTCCTCAGGGTGGTTTGGAGGGGCAAAGCCCCTCCAATTATTATCCGCAGGGGCAGCTTTGCCGCCCCGAGGACAGCGATTTTTGTGCAGGGAGCGAAGCGAAGCGCAGACGACCGGAACAAATAATCGCTTCCTTACGTTTTTTGCGCCCGGAAACTTCCGCAGAAGTTTCAGCAAAAACTGTTATCCTATTGCCTATCTGCCTATAAATCATCGTTTTGACTAAACAACCCAACAGGACAACACAAACCAACCGCTCCAAATGAATCGAAGATTCATTTGGAGCGAAGCGCTTAGCGCCATGATTCCGGCGGCGCCCACGCCCTCTGCATTCCTCCCGCGGTCTCGATTTCAAACAGCAGGTAGCCGTTTTGGCGGTAGAAGGCCTTGACCTGCGTGCCCGCGCTTACCTGGTATTTGGCTTTGGCGTATTCCGCGCCGGGGCCGTAGCTCGGGGTGTGGGTGCGGGTGATCTGCACCCAGACGTATTCCTCGCTGTCATAGGGTACGGATTCGCCGCCGTCAAAGCGCTTCATGCCCGTGTACAGGCGGTAGCGCTGGCCCTTGCTGGTAAATTCGACGTATCCCCAGCGCACGCCGTTGTCCTCCGTCTGGTAGAAAAGGCGCGCGTCCGACGGCACGGGAAAGTGCTCCGTCCAGGTGTAGCGCGTATTGGGGCCGGAGCGGGTGGCCAGCTGCTGGTTGGGCCAGGCGTACTGCGCGCTGTAGGGAAACTCCGGCACATAGGTCTTTCCGTCCGGGCTCCAGGGCGCGTGTCCGCTTTCGCTGGGGCCAGGCTGCCAGCTGTCCTGCCCGCCGGAAGCGGGATTTTGCAGCATGGAGCCGTCCGGCAGGGCAAAGCTTGCCCCGTCCCAGTCGTTCAGCCGGTAAAAGCCGGGATCCTCCAGATACCCAACGTAGCTGCCGTACGCGGCGCAGAGAAAGCCGTTGGCTTCTCCCACGTACAAAACCACCTGCCCGGAGGGGATGTGGCACAGGATCTGCCTGTTCCAGCGGTCGGGCGCGGCGTACAGCGCGTTTGTGTAGTACAGATACAATAGATCCCCGCGCCTGAGCTCCTGATCGGCCATTGCAGGCGCGCCCACAGCGCAAAGCAGTACAAGCAAAAGCAAGCAGCAAATCGATCGTTTCATCCTCTGCCTCCAAATAACAGTTATGCAATTTAGACAGAAAACGCCGAGAATTTGTTCCCGGCGAAAGAGAGAATTTTGAAATTTTGATCGGCTGTGCAAAGGATCGGGCTTTCGCGTTTACGGCAGGCGCACAAAGCCTTCGGCATTCCAGCGCAGCACCGTCTGGTAGCCCAGGCGCTCGTACCACTTGTCCACGTGGGTGTAGTGGATGTAGGAAAGGTCAAAGCCCCTTTCCTTCAAAATGAGGGTCGCGCGGCGCACCAGCTCCAGCCCGATGCCGCGGCGGCGGAAGGCCGGCACGGTGCCGACGCAGCCCGGCCCGCCTACGCGAAGGCCGCCAAAGCTGCCCATCTCGTCCACGATGCAAAAGCTTAGCACTTGATCGCCGAGCGTGGCGCAATAGCAGCGCTCCGTCTTTGTAAAGTACTGGACCCAGCCCTCGTCCACCGCGCCTACCGCCTGAAGCAGCGGGGCGCTTGGGCCCTTATAAAAGCCAAAGCGCACCCCCTGCGGAAGGGCCTTTGGCGTTCCGTTGTCCGCAAAGTCCGAAAGCGGCAGGACCATTTCGCAGGACACGTCGTCCTTTGGCAGGCTGCGGATGAAGTCCCGCGCAAAAAAGCCGGGAAAGAGGGCGTCAAACATCGCCTCGTAATCGAGGGAAGGGAGACTTACGTTCATGGCATTCAATGCTCCTTTCGCACTTTCGGCGGCGCGCTCAGGCTCGATTCCCTCGGCACCGCCTCCACGCCCAGCAGGCGCTTGGTCGGGATCGCGGAGGGATTGTCGATCATCTCCAGCAGCGTCTGCGCGGCCACGCAGCCGATGCCCCTGAAGTCCTGCCGCACGGAGGAAAAGGGCTGGCTGACCGCGCTGTCGTAATAGCAGTCGTCAAAGCCGATCACGGAGACGTCCCCCGGCACGCTTGCGCCCTGCGCGGTGAGGGTCTGGATGGCGCGGGCCGCCACGCGGTCGCTCACGCAGAACAGGCTGGTCACGCCCTTTTCCTGCAACAGCGCGCGAAGGCCCGGCAGCTGTCCGCTTTCCAGCATCAGCACGCTCACCTCCGGCCCGGCTTCCCCGGCGGCCTGCCAAAAGCCCGCGATGCGCTCCTGCTCGCTGGACAAAAAGGTAAGGCTACCAAGCACGGCGAGCTTTTTGTGGCCCTTGTCCGTCAGCATCCGGCAGGCCAGCCGTCCGCCGGTAAAATTGTCCGCGCCCACGTAGGGGCAGTTGAGCCCGTGCGGGTAGCGGTCCAGCAGCACGTACTTTGCGCCCCGCGCCGCGATGCGGGCGTAGCTGCCCGTATCCCTGTCCGGATCGAAGGGGTAGATGATAAAGCCGTCCACGCGGTTTGAAAGCATGCGGTCGATCGTGGCGCTCTCGATGGGGCCGTTGAACACGTTCCAGTCCACGAGCAGGCGGTAGCCGCGCTGGGACAGCACGTCCTGCACGCCCGAGACGATGCGCGTGACGGACACGGCGGCGTTGTTGTCGTGGTTCAGCAAAAAGGCGATCACCTTTTCGTCGCCCTCGCGCTTTTGCACGGGCGCGCGCTTCAGAACGATGCTGCCCTTGCCGCGCACGCGGCGGATCGCGCCGTCGTGGGCCAGTTCACTCATCGCCCTTCGCACGGTGATGAGGCTTACGCCGTATTCCGCGGCCAGCGCGTCCTCGCCGGGCAGCAGGGTGTCCGGGGGCAGGGTGCCGGATTCGATCTGCTTGAGCAGGGTCTGGTGGATGATTTCGTATTTGGGGATCATGATTCCTCGCGGGCTGCTTAGCAGCCCTTCGATTGAAATGAATCTTCGATTCATTTCAATCGGGTGGTTGGGCTATTCTTAGATTGTGTTTTGGTCGAAACGCCAAATGTGAATAGCGTGGGCGATAGGATCGCAGTTTTTGCTGAAATCTCTGCGGAGATTTCCGGGCGCAAAAACTGTAAGGTGGCGATTATTTGTTCCGGTCGTCTTCGCTGCGCTTCGCGACCTGCACAAAAATCGCTGTCCTCGGGGCGGCAAAGCTGCCCCTGCGGATTGAAAGTTGGAGGGGCCGCGGCCCCTCCAAGCCTCCCGGGGACGCTTTTTTTGCTGTTTTACGTTACGCGCCACGGCTCTGAAAGCCTGTTGGCTTTCATCGCGTCCGTGTCGCGCGTTGAGTGGATGCGTTCCTCGGAGCGGCGGAGCCGCCCCTCCGGCCTCTATGGGGGTCTGGCGGTCTGCGCCGCGCTGCGCGCTTTGCGCAGACTTGCAGTGCTTTGGCTTTTTCGCTCTGGTTTTATTATGCGCTAATGTTGGAGTTTTGTCAATATATATAATATTAAGATATTTATATATAAAACTAAAGATTTTATTTGGTAAATGGGGACATAAAGTATACAAACCTCTTGACAAGGGGCGTTTGGCGGGTATATGATAGGCTTATCTCATGTGGCAAGTATAGAAAAATATACTTTGCGCACAAAAATTTGACAGGAGGAACTTCCATGAAAAAGCTGCTTAGCCTGCTGCTTGCGCTTTCGCTGCTGTGCGGCTGTGCCGCGCTCGCGGACGCGGGCATCGTAACCGAGTCCGGCTTCCCGGTCGTGACCGAGCCCATCACCCTGACCGTGATGGCCAGCCAGTCCGCCGTGCAGCCCGATTTCAGCACCATGGTCATCATCCCGCTGTACGATGAAATGACCGGCATCACCGTGGAGTGGCAGTGCGTCGCCTCTTCCGTGCGCAGCGAGAAGATCTCCACCGCGATCTCCTCCGGCGAAATGCCCGACGTCTTCTTCAAGTGCAATATTTCCGCGGCCAACCTGCAGAAATACGGCGCCAACGGCGACATCGTGGACCTGGCGCCCTATCTTGAGGAGTACGCCCCCAACTTCTGGGCCTACGCGCAGGAGAACCCGGACGTGCTGGCGGCCGTGACCACCCCCGACGGCAAGATCTACTCCCTGCCCGCCGTGGCCGACGCGCCCGCGACCCGCATGAACAAAAAGCTGTACTACAACAAGGTCTGGATGGACAAGCTGGGCCTTGAGCAGCCCACCACCCTGGACGAGCTGTACGACTTCCTCAGCGCTATGCGCAACGGCGATCCCAACGGCAACGGCGAAGCGGACGAGGTTCCCATGAGCGAGACCACCAGCACCCTGTTCCAGATCTTCGGCGGCCTGTTTGGCGTGGGCAACCGCGGCACGCATTCCAGCTACTACGACATGGATACCGAGACCGGCAAGGTTCGCTACTCCTTCACCTCCGACGCGTTCCGCGAGTGCCTTGAGTTCATGCACAAGTGCTACGAGGAAGGCCTGATCGATCAGGAGTGCATCACCGCCAACGACAGCCACATCACCGCCCTGGCCGCTCAGGATCAGCTGGGCTGCTACTTTGCCACCAACCTTGCGCTGCTGGCCGCCGCCGACGCGGAGCACTTCGTGCCTGCTGAAGGCTGGGTAGAGGGCGCTGTGTGGCCCACCATGCGCAGCCACCTGCACTCTGTGGGCGCGTTCGTCGTCACCAGCAAGTGCGAAAACGTGGAAGCCGCGCTCAGATGGGTGGACTACTTCTACTCTGAAGAGGGCGTGACCTTCTATCACTACGGCGTGGAAGGCAAGACCTTTGTGAAGAACGAGGACGGCTCCCTGAGCTTTGTGCCCGAGATCCTTTCCCAGGTCACCGGCGACAAGAGCTACGACGAGGTCGTTTCTCAGGTCGGCCCCTACTGCGGCGGCAACAACCCCACCATGATGAGCTGGCCGGGCTACGCAGGCGCGGAGCTGAGCCCCATCCCGATGGCCTCCGCCGACGCCATCCTGCCCTACACCCCCGAGGTGATCTGGCCCATCTTCACCTACACCGATGAAGAGCTCAAGCTCGTAAACAGCGTAGGCAGCGACCTGAACACCTATGCCAAGAAGACCGCGGTCGAGTTCCTGACCGGCGAGCGCGAGCTTACCGACGAGGAGTGGAGCGCCTTTGTCGCGCAGACCGAGGAAATGGGCGTAAACGACATGCTGGAGGTCATGGAGAGCGTGATCGACAGAGTCGAAGCCATCACGGGCGTAAGGTAATCCAAAACAAATTGCGCGGCCGGCCAGGTGCCGGTCGCGCCCCTTTTTGAAGTGAGAGGCGGTGTGACATGCTAAGAACCATCAAACGCTCCGGGCGCAAATACTGGGATCTGTATTTGCTGCTGATCCCGACGGTGGCGTATTTTATCATCTTCAAATACCTGCCGATGGTGGGCCTGCAGATCGCCTTCCGCGAATACGTGCCGCGCCTTGGCTACTGGGGAAGTCCCTGGCTGGGGCTGGACTATTTCAGGCGCTTTTTCAGCTTCTACAGCTCCTTTCGCATCATCCTGAACACGCTGGTGCTTTCTGCGCTGAACCTGCTGTTTACCTTTCCGCTGCCGATTTTGCTTGCGCTGCTGCTTAACGAAATGCGCGCGGCGGGATACAAAAAGCTGATCCAGACCGTCACCTACGCGCCGCACTTTCTGTCCACGGTGGTCATCGTGGGCATGATCACGGCGTTTTGCTCCCCCTCCAGCGGCGTGGTAAATTCCCTGATCAAGCTCTTTGGGGGAGAGCCGATCTACTTTATGGCCAAGCGCGAGTGGTTCAGGCCCCTCTACGTGATAAGCGAGGTCTGGAGCACCATGGGCTGGAACAGCATCATCTTCCTCTCCGCGCTCACGGGCGTGGACCAGCAGATGTACGAGGCCGCGCGCATCGACGGCGCAAGCCGCTGGCAGACGCTTTGGCGCATCACGCTGCCCTCCATTTTGCCCACCATTTCCATCATGCTGATCATCAACTGCGGCCATGTGATGAGCCTGGGCTTTGAAAAGGTCTACCTCATGCAGACCGATCTGAATATAGACGTTTCCAGGGTCATTTCCACCTTTGTGTACGAGCAGGGCATTTTGGCCACCCAGACGTCCTACGCCTCGGCCATCGGCCTTATGAATTCGCTGGTCAACTTCATCCTTGTCATCAGCGTGAACTGGGTCAGCAAAAAACTGTCGGAGGTGAGCTTGTGGTAAGCACGCGTATCAACGAATCCAGGGGCGACCGCGCCTTCGGCATCGGGGTGTATGTGATCGCCACGATCATCCTTCTGATCGTCGCCTATCCGCTGATCTACGTGGTGTCGGCGTCGTTCACGGAGCCCATCGACATCCTGACGGGCAAGCTGATCCTGTTTCCCAAAAGCGTACAGTTCAGGGCCTACAAGGCGGTGTTTGCCAGCAAGGACGTATTGCTTGGCTACAGAAACACGCTGATCTACGCCGTCATCGGCACCTGCATCAACATCGTGATGACCACAAGCGGCGCGTATTGTCTAAGCCGCAAAGACATGTTCGGCCGCACGGCGATCACGTTTATGATCTCCTTTACCATGTTCTTTTCGGGCGGCATGATCCCCACCTATATCGTGATCAAAAACCTTGGTATGCTGAACACCCTGTGGGTGATGGTGCTGCCGGGCGCGATCTCCGCCACGAACCTTCTGATCATGCGCAACTACTTTCAGCACTCCGTACCGCAGGAGATCATCGAGGCGGCCTACATGGACGGCTGCTCCAACGTGGGCACGCTGATGCGCGTGGTGCTGCCGGTCTCCAAAAGCATCGTGGCGGTGATGGTGATCTTCTACCTCGTGGGGCACTGGAACAGCTACTTTAATGCCATGCTCTACCTGAACACCCGCTCCCGCTATACCCTGCAGGTGTTCTTAAGGGAGATCCTCATCAAAAACGACCTGGGCGACATGGGCGCGGGCAGCGAAAGCTCCACGGTTGAGATGACGCTGCTCTACGAATCGCTCAAGTTTGCCGTGATCGTGGTGGCCACGCTGCCGATGATGCTGTTTTACCCCTTCATGCAGCGCTACTTTGTAAAGGGCGTCATGATGGGCTCCATCAAGGGATAAGGGGGGAGAAGCGTGAGCGAGCTTTACCAGCTTGAAACCGATTTCCGCGCGGTCAACTGCGGCATGTGCTATGTGCTGAAGCTGGACAGCGGCGAGCTTGTGGTGCTGGACGGCGGCTACTTTGCCCCCGGACAGGCGGAGGCGCTGCACGCGTTTTTTGAAAAGCTCTGCCCCGGCGGGATCCGCATACGGGCGTGGATGTTCTCCCACGCCCATCAGGATCATATCGGCGCGTTCATCAACTACCTGCGCCTGTACCCCAAGGAGCGGATCGACTGCGTCTATTACGCCTTTCAGCCCATGGATTTTTCGGGCGTGTCCGGCGACTGGCGCGCAAGCGACCCCGCGACGTTCAAGGAGTTTTACGCAGCGCTTTCCGAAAGGCAGCCAAGGCTTAACGAGCACAGCTTTACTACGGGCGAGACGCTCGATTTTGACGAGGCGCGCTTTGAGGTGCTCTACACCTACCGTGACGCGGAGGAGCCGATCACGAACTTTAACGACAATTCCACCGTATTGATGCTCACCTGCCGGGGCACGCGCGTGCTGCTGCCCGGCGACGCGGCGGCGGTTGCGGCCCGGTTTTTGATGAAGAAGCCGGAAAAGCTCTCCTGCGACGTCGTGCAGGTATCCCACCACGGCTTCAACGGCCTGCCGCTTGAGGTCTACCGCGCCGCGGGCGCGCACACCGCCCTGTGGCCCACGCCCGCCTACGAGATGGAGCCAAACGCCCGGCGCGAGGCAAACGCGTATCTGCTAAAAAGCGCGCAAACCGTGCTGGCCGCATACGGCACGGCGTGCCTGAGCCTGCCCTACGAAAAGGGAAGCTTCCGGATTTTCCCTCGCATATTTCCTGATAAAGAGCAAAATGGCTGATCGCATCCGGATCGCTTAAGAGCCGCCAGTCCCAAGGCCCGCCGGGCCGGGGCCGGCGGTTTTTCGTGCTCTGGAAAAGGAAACGCAGCCCGCTCATAAAAATGAGTCCCTGCGCAAAGTTCTACCGCCATTCGACACGCAGCCCTTGCGTTTTTGGTGATTTTCGGATACAATGCTTCTGAGGTGATGAGATGAACGATTTTGGCTTTGGTGATCGCTTATTTGCGCTAAGGAAAAAGGCGGGGCTTTCCCAGGCGGCGCTGGGGCAGGCCGTTGGCGTCAGCAACAAGGCCGTTTCCAAATGGGAAAGCGGCAGGGCCATGCCGAGTGTGGACGTGATACGGCGCCTTTCGGACGTGCTTGGCGTTTCGATCGACGAATTGCTTGAGCAGCCGGAGGCGGAAAAGCAGATCTCAAAAATCGTGATCACGGGCGGCCCCTGCGCGGGCAAAACCACGGCGATGAGCTGGATCCAAAACGCCTTTATGCGCCTTGGCTACAACGTGCTGTTTGTGGACGAGACCGCCACCCAGCTGATCTCCGGCGGCGCTGCGCCGTGGCTGTGCGAGTCCAACCGCGAGTTTCAGCTGGAGCTGATAAAGCTGCAGCTTGCAAAGGAGCGCGCCTTTAGCGAGATCGCCAAAAACCTCAAGGGGCCAAAGACCCTGATCGTGTGCGACCGCGCCGCGATGGACAACTGCGCCTACATGACGGATGTGGAATTTCAATGGGTGCTCAGGCAGCTTGGACAAAGCAAGATCGAGCTGCGCGACAATTACGACGCGGTTTTCCATCTTGTGACCGCCGCGCGGGGCGCGGAAAAGTACTATACGCTCAGCAACAATCAGGCGCGCACCGAAAGCCCGGAGGCGGCCCGGAGCCTGGACGACAAATTGATTTCCGCCTGGACGGGCCATCCGCACCTTCGCGTCATCGACAATTCCTCGGGCTTTGAGGAAAAAATGCTGCGCCTCATCAGGGAGATCTCTGCCTTCCTCGGCGAGCCAACGCCAAACGAGGTGGAGCGCAAGTACCTGATCCAATACCCGGACGCCGCGTCTCTTTTGAAAAAGCCCAACTGCGAAATGGTGGACATCGTGCAGACCTACCTGAAGACCGACGACCCCGCCGAGGAAAAGCGCGTGCGCCAGCGGGGACGGGACGGCCACTACATCTACTTTATGACGCAAAAGGTCCATCTTAGCCAGATGCGGCGCGTCGAGATCGAGCGGCGTCTGAGCCAGGAGGAATACCTCTCCGCCCTGGTGGACGCCGATCCCGCCTGCCGCCCCATTCACAAAAAGCGCTTTTTGCTGAGCGAAAACGGCCTGTACTACGAAATCGACCTCTACCCGGAGTGGAAGAATCAGGCCATCATGGAGATCGAGCTGCACAGCGAGGAGCAAAAGATCGTCCTGCCCGAGGGCATCCGCGTCATCCGCGAGGTGACCGGGGAAGAAGAGTATTCAAACCATTCGCTGGCGAGGCTGTAAAGAATAAATGTCCCGGGGCTGCTGCAAAAGTGCAACAGCCCCGGTTTAGTTTTGAGGGGCCGCGGCCCCTCAAATTTTGATCCGCACGTGCGCCTTGGGGTTTTCGTTTTGGAAAAACCAACTATTCCTTCAGCGGAATCAGGCGTTTTCCGTCCCGTCAAACACCACGGCTACCTTGCCGCAGTTGCCGCTGGCCATCAGGGCGTAGGCTTTGTCCGCGTCCTTCAGGGCGAAGCGGTGGGTGATCAGATCCTCGGGGTGGATGTTCCAGCGGACCAGACGCTCCACTAGATCCTCCATGTTGGCAAGGCTGGTGACCCAGCTGCCATAGATGCTCTTCTGGCCGTGGATGATGTCGGGGGAGGGGTTGAAGGTGACGGAGTTGCCCTCGCCCACAAAGGCGATCTTGCCCCACTCGCGGGTGGCGCGGATGGCGGTCTGGCGGCCGGGATCGGAGGCGGAGGCGTCAAAGGCGCGCTCCACGCCGTGTCCGCCGTTGGCCTGCTTGATTTTGGCGACTACGTCGTCGGAGGGCTTGAAGGCTTCGTCCACGAGGCCCAGCTTTTTGGCAAGGGCGATGCGGCCCTCGTTCATGTCCACGCCGAAGAGGCGGTTTGCGCCCATGGCCTTTGAAAGCATCAGCGCCGCAAGGCCCACGGGGCCAAGCCCCACCACCAGCACGGAGTCGTTGCCGCTTACGCCCACCTTCATGATGGCCTCGTACACGGTGCCAAAGCCGCAGGCCACCTGCGCGCCGTCGGCGTAGGTCAGTTCGTCCGGCAGGGCGATCAGGTCGTTTTCGTCGCAGAGCATGTACTCCGCCATGCCGCCGTTTCGCTGCCAGCCGTAGGCCGCGCGGAACTTGCTGGAGCAGGAGATCTGCTAGCCCATGCGGCAGTCGTGGCACACGCCGCAGCCGTGGATGTGGTAGACGATGACCCGGTCGCCCTTTTTGAAGCGGTTGAGGCCGGGGCCCTCCTCCACGATGACGCCGCAGGGCTCGTGGCCCGCGATCATGCCGTCGATATAGCCCTCCGCGCCCTTGCCGGTGTGCTCGCGGTAAATGCAGCGGATGTCGCTGCCGCAGATGGTGGAGGCCATGGTCTTCACCAGCACCTGGCGATAACCGGGGGTGGGGATGTCGAACTCGTGCAATTCTACCTTGCTGCCGCCGGGCAGGGTCGCGCCCATCATTTTGTTTGCCATGTTTGCTTGCTCCTTTGTGTATTTGACTGTCTTTGGTGATTGAAACCGCTGTCTGCGGGGGAAAACACAAAAATCATAAACCGGATTCCTGCCGCGGCGCTATTGCTCCTCCGGATGCAAAAACGCGTAGATTTTCCGGGCGTAGCTCTCTCCCACGCCCTCGCAGGAAGCGATCTCCTCAAGGGGGGCGTTATTCAGCTGCTCCACGGTCTTAAAGTGCATCAGCACGCTTTTTCGCCGCTTGGGGCCGATGCCGGGGATCTGCTCAAGGCGCGAGGCGATGGAGTGGCTTTGCCGAAGCTTTCTATGATGGGTGATGGCAAAGCGGTGCGCCTCGTCCCTCAGGCGCTCGATCAGATGCAGGGCCGGAGAGTGCCGGTCCAGAAGGATCGTCTCCTCCTCGTTTGGCAAAACGATCTCGTCCACGCGCTCGGCAAGGCCAAAGGCCGGTATGGAAACGCCAAGCGCCTCCATCGCGGCAAGGGCGCTCGACAATTGCCCGCGCCCGCCGTCGATCAGAATCAGATCCGGCAGGTCGGAAAAGCTGCCCTCCCTGGGATCCAGCCCCTGCGCCTTGCGCTCGTTTAGCTCGCTTAAGCCCCGGGTAAAGCGGCGGGTGATGGTTTCGTACATGCTGGCAAAGTCGTTTGGCCCCTCCACGGTTTTGATGCGGTAGTGGCGGTACTGGCTGTGCACGCATTCGCCGTCGATCATCACGACCTCGCTGGCCACGCTCTGCGCGCCCAGGGTGTTTGAAATGTCGTAGCCCTCGATCCTGCGCGGCGCGTCCTTTAAGCCAAGCTCCCAGGCCAGCTCGTTGAGCGCCCCCAGGGTGCGCTCCAGCTGCTTTTCGCGCCGGTTTTCAATTTTGGCGCGCTCGTCGTCCAGGTTCTTTTGCGCCATGCGCACAAGCGCCGCCTTGTCACCCCGCCGGGGCACGGAGATGTGCACCCTGCGCCCGGCGGTCTCGCTAAGCAGATCCTCAAGCACCTGCGCGTCCGGGATCTCGCAGGGCACGGCCACCTCGCGCGCCGGGGGATTGCCAAGGGAGTAGTACTGGGTCATAAAGCGCACCAGCACCTCGCTGCCCTCCTCCCGCGCCGCGCCCTCCAGCGTATAGACCTCGCTGGACAAAAGCTTTCCGTCCCGGGAGAGCAGCACCTGCACCAGCTGATCCTCCATGCAGGGCATAAAGGCGATCACGTCCATGTCGCTGCCGCCGGGGGTCAGCGCCTTTTGGCGCTGCATGATGTCGTTTACCGCGCGGATGCGGTCGCGGTACACCGCCGCGCGCTCGTAGTTCATGCTTTGCGAGGCCTCGCGCATGCGGCTTGTAAGCTCGTCCAGCACCTGCTCGGGATGGCCGTTCAAAAAGCGCAGCACCTGGCGAACGTATGTGGCATACTCCTCGCGGCTCACCCGACCGGCGCAGGGCGCGCAGCACTCGCCGGTCTGGGCGTGCAGGCAGGGGCGAAGGCGCTGTCCCTCCGCGATGGGCTTTACGCAGTGGCGCACCGGATAGATGGAGCGCACCGTGTCCAGCACCTCCCGCACGGCGGACGCGCCGATGTAGGGGCCAAAGTACTTCGCGCCGTCCTTTTGCTGCTCGCGCACGAGGCGGATGGCGGGAAAGGGCTCGTCCAGGTCGATGCGGATAAAGGGATATTGCTTGTCATCCTTCAAAAGGATGTTGTAGTGCGGCATGTGCTTTTTGATCAGGTTACACTCAAGGATCAGCGCTTCCAGCTCGCCGTCCACCAGCACGATGTCGAAATCGTCCACCTTTTCCACCATCGCGCGCACCTTGGGCGTGTGATTGGCGGAGGCGTGAAAGTACTGCCGCACGCGGTTTTTGAGATTTTTGGCCTTGCCTACGTATATGACCTGCCCCTGAGATTTCATCAGGTAACAGCCGGGGCTGTCTGGCAGGGTCTTGATCTTCCATTCCAGGGCGGGATTGAGCATCAGGGGCGTATTTCCTTTCTGAGCGCGTCCATCTGCGCCGCGTCTACGTCGTGGGGGCTGTAGCGGGCGCGGTCGTAGGCCTCGCAGGCCCTTTGCCGGGCGTCGGGTTTAAGGTTCATAAGCGAAAGCGCTTCGCGCGCGGTCAAAGTGCGGATGCCGCCGATCTTGCCGGAGCGCCTGCGGTAGAGGGTCTGCACAAGCCGCCTTGCCCGCTCGCGCCCATTTAGCTTTTCCCAGGGCGTAGGGCGGGTAAATAGGCCCTTTACGCGCTCGCGCAGGGCGTCCCGCAGGCGCTTTCGCGCCTCGCTTGCGTCCATCAGGTTTTCCTTTTCGTCGTAGTAGCCCTCGTTCACGCTGTGGGCAAAGCGCTCGAGCAACTGGCTCAGCTTTTTGCTTAGCTTGATCAGCCAGCTTACGATGATCCAGATGAGCCCCGCGCCCACCAGGCCGAAAAAGCCGTAGAGAAAGATCTTGTCCCAGATGCTTAAGCCGCCAAGCTCCTCCGCCTCCTGCTGAAGCTGCGTAAGATCCCCCCGAGGGCCGGCCTGCTGCTCGAGGATGGCCTCGAGGTTTCCTTCGCTTACCTCCTGCCCGCCGCGCAAAAGCCACGCGACCCATTTGAGCAGGTCTGTAAAGCGCGCCCAGAGCCACATGGCCCCCTCGCGGATGGGGCCGACAAAGCTGGTGAGGGTGACAAAGGCCGCAAAGCCCAGCACGATCCTGCGGTTCCTGCGCACGACCTGGCGCGGGGCGTGGCGCTTTTGCGCGTCCTGCCCGGCGGCGGAGGAGACGCTTAGCGACTGCCGGTTCAGGCTGACGCCGCCCATAAAGATGTAGGCGATGGAGCAAATGCCGATAAAGAGGGAAAGCGAAGCGTTGTCCGCCTTGGAAAGGTGCAGATACAGCGCGATGCCCGCATAGCTCAAAAAGCCCACCAGGATGCCCGGCAGCTCCGTCCAAAAGCAGTAGCTGCCCGAAACGGTGAGCATGCACATAAATTCCAGCACCAGCACGATGCCCGCAAACGCCCACGCAAGCAGGGGCTTTGCGTCCATGAACAGGCGCTTTGGAAGAAGGAGTAAAACAAACAGCGAGAGCAGCAGATACAAAATGTATGCCGCCATGCGCAGCGGGAAGCGGTGCCCCTGCTTTATGATCTCGTGGCGGCTCTCCCGGTCGGGATTGGGGTCGTTGCCGCGGTTCAGGCCGCCCTCGTAGCGGATGACCTCCGTTTCGGTATAATTGCCGATAAACGGGGGAAGCAGCGCAAGCACGCAGATGAGTGCCGTAAGCCCCGCCCAAAGCGCGGGGCCGAAGAACGCCTGCCGGGTGATCAGGCGCATGACCAGCGCAACTGCCGGCATCAGCACCAGCAGGTACATCAGCCCGCGCTCCAATCGCAAAAGCAGCTGTTTCACGCGCGCGTCCCTCCCTTCAGGCGCAGTACGCTTACGCTGTTGCCCTGGTTTTTCAGGGCCTGTACGGCGGCGCTCATTTCCTCGTCCTCGTAAAAGCTCAGGATCAGGATGTCCTCGCCGCTTACGTCCTTCAGCTCTCCCAGAAAGGTCGGAAAGGTGAGCTCCCTGTGCAGGGCCACGCGGGCCATGCTGTCCAAAAGCCGGTCCGCCTGGGCGCTGCCGGCCTGGCTGGGCACAAAGACGTATTCGCCCTTGCCCTCCTGCCCGCGGACGCAGGCATTCGTGCCAAAGCCCGCGTTCATGCCAAAGCGCAGCGCGCGCACGCACAGGCTGGCCGCGATGCGCAGCGCCTGTTCCATGTCCTCGATGTTCTGGGGCGGCACGTCGCTCCACTGGTAGGGGCTGACCTGCACGTTCAAAAGCACCAGCGCGCGGGGATCGGCGGTGTAATCGTGCTGCTTTACCCGAAGCTCGCCCGTCGCGGCGGTGGCCTTCCAGTGCACGTCCCGCATGGGATCGCCCGCGCGGTAATCGCGGATGCCGTTTACCAAAAAGGGATCGGGCATGATCCAGCGCTTGACCACTGCCTCGCCCAGCCAGCGGTGCGCGGGATCCGGCAGCTGATCGTCGCTCAAAAGCGCGGGATAGACCACGATGCCGCAGTCCAGCTCCAGCTGCTTTTCCTTTTTGACCAGCGCAAACAGATCGCCCGCCGTCAGCGCCACGCTGCCCGCCCGGTATACGCCCCTGCGCTTTAGGTCCACCGCGTGGTGGCGCGTGATGGCGCACATGGGCGACAGGAAGAAAAGGCTTCTGTGGTACAGGCCGCCCTTTACCTCGTGCATGGCGTCCGCGGGCTGGGAGCCAAAGCCCAGTTCCGGGGGCATGCGGCTTTCGGCGCGCAGCCACGGCACGGGCAGCAGCTGTTCGTTGCGGATGATCTCGATCAGCTCCACCTTCTGCCCCTCGTGGGCGGTGTCCGTGGAAAAGCGCCGCTCGTAGCGCAGCTTTTTTAAGTCAAAGATCGAAAACAGCACGCCCTGCAGCGCCACCAGTATGCCGGTGAAGACCACCAGCCACAATACGCTCATTCATCCGTCTCCTGGACTTTTGCGTCCTCGGTGGGAACGTCGGTCTTCGCCATGGCCTCCTTTATGGCGTTTTTCGCGGTGTCGGACGCGCCGTAGACGCTCTTTACCGCAAGCCTGTGCGCAAGCACCGGCTCCGCCAGCGCCTTTACGTCGTCC
>CADBNW010000114.1 GCA_902796025.1 uncultured Eubacteriales bacterium | reverse complement strand
GGGCATGGCGTGGATCACCGTGCAGACGCACATGAACGTGATCGCCGTGGCGTCCCTGCACGACATGAGCTGCGTGATCATCCCGGAAAACATCCACATGGAGGACGACGTGCTTGCAAAGGCCACGGAGGAGGGCATCACGGTGCTTTCAAGCGAGCTTACCGCCTTCGACATCAGCGGAAGGCTGTATGCCGCCGGCATCGGCGCGTGCTGACGACGGCTGCTGCGCAGCCTTCGCTCAAAATGAATCTTTGATTCATTTTGAGCGGTTGGTTGGGCTGACCGAATAGGCTGTTTACTCGAAACGTCAAGCTGTAGGCGGAGAGGCAAGAGGATTACAGTTTTTGCTGAAATTCCTGCGGGAATTTCAGGGCGCAAGGCGTGTTGCCTCAAATTTTCAATTTGAGCCAACACTTTCCGCGAAGCAGAATCGATTTGCCAAAGGCAAATCGACCTCAAACTGCAAGGTGGCGATTATTTGTTCCGGTCGTCTTCGCTCCCTCCACAAAAATCGCGTCCTCGGGGCGGCAAAGCCACCCCTGCGGATTAGAGTTGGAGGGGTGCGACCCCTCCAAATTACTTCGGGGCTGCTGCACTTGTGCAGCAGCCCCGGGGTTTTTGGGCGGGTAGTTTGATTAGTGGATGAATGTCCTGTGTTTTCCGGAAACGCCGGGCTTACCGGACTTCCGTGCAGCGGGAGCGGTAAACGTATCCGTAGCGGCCGTCGGGCAGCAGGATGTAGTACCAGCCGTTTTTGAGCTCGTAGTATTCGTAGATGCCGTCCTGGGAGATGTAGGTGACCAGCTCGGAATCGTTATAGGTCTTTTTGCGCACGTTGGTGCCGCCCTGCACCATTACGCGGCCAAGATAGCCCTGCTGCGGGGCGGAGGTGACGCTGGGAGCGGGGGTGGGCGTCACGGTCGGCACGGGCAGGCGCGCCTGGCCCAGGGTGGTGTTTGCGTCCAGAAGGCCCTGTCCGATCAATTCGCTTATGCGGCTGTAGCGGGCTACGTCCAGCTCCGTGACCCCAAGCAGCGAGTAATAGGGATGCTGGCTTCGGGCATAGTCCGCGGCGCTGCCGAGATAGGAATACTGGGCGTTATACACGCAGTAGCCGGTCACGGGCACGTAGGTGATCGCGACGCGGCAGCCCTGCGCGGTGCCGATGATGGTGTAGACGTCCGCGTCGTACACCACGTCGTGGGCAAAGAAGATCTGATTGTCCAGCATTTCAAACAGGTCGATGTCCTGGGAAAGCGCAAGGTCGCACAGAAGGCTGACTGTCAGCAGCGCACGGGTCTGGGCGCTTGCGTGGAAGATGTAGCTAAGCGGATACTGCTCGGTGCCAAGCGCGTAAAAGCGCACATCGCCGCCAAGGCTCAGGCTGCCGCTGTACACGTGCGGCTCAGCTGCGGGCGCGCTGTGGTCCGCCTCCCAGGGATCGTAGGAGGGCTGCTGCCCGCCGTACAGGCCGTTTTCCCGAAGCACGGCCTCCAGGGCGCTTTGGCTCGACGCAGGCGCAAGCTCATAGCTGCGCTCGCAGGAAGTCATGAAGGCGCCGATCTCCAATTCGATCTGGCTGGAGCGCTCGTAAACGCTGAAATACGCGGTGTCCGACGCGGGGATCAGGCTGATCAGCACGACGCGCGCGGAAGTGGCGCCGCTTAGGAAATAGGCCTCGTATTCGCCGTCGATGGTCACGATGCCAAGGCGCATGGGCTGCTGGGTGAGGTCGTACAATTCCTGTCCCCAGCTTGCAGAGGCGTCTGCAAGCAGCAGCGCGGCCAGGCGGGCGCGCGCCTCGCTGCTTTCGTCCAGGGCGGCGTTGGGCAGGGCGGCGCTGGAAAGCGTGGGCACAAAGCTGATCGATTCGCCGGTTTCCATTTCCGCAAAAGCGCCTGAAGTCGGCAGCGCACTGAGCGCCAATACCGCCGCAAGCAGAAGGCCAAGTAGTTTTTTAAGACGCATATGCTTTTCACTCCAAATTTTGCTGTATTTTCTCCGGCACAGGCCGGGCAGGTGCGTTTATCTTTGGCGGATCACATTTTGTGTATCCACAAAAGCATCAGCAGCGCGTTCAGCGCCGTTCCAAGGCAGGCCGCCGCGCCGCCCAGCTGGCGCTTTTTTACGGGGGAGGTGAGGATAAGCGCTACCGCGCCCGCCGCGCCAAGTCCCAGCGCCGCATACAGGGCGGGCAGCTTGTGGGCGTCCAGCAGCAGCCACTGCGAAAGCACTGCAAGGCAGGGCAAAAGCGCTTGAAGGCTGAAGCCGTTGCAAACGATGTCCGCCGCAAGCCCCCACGCAAGGGACAGCGCCATGATGCGCGCGATCTCATACCAGTCGGGAAGGCCCGAGCGGCTCATATAGCAAAACACGTTTGCCGCTGCAAGCAGCAGGGCAAAAACGGGCTTTACCCACTCCGTCCTTTCGTTGCCCCGCAGCAGCATCCATCCCCACAGCGCCATCAGCGCGCCGCAGATCAGTTTTGCGGGCTCCAGCTCCAAATCGCCGTAGGCCAGGGCGCCAATCGGGCCTACGCGGGTGGGCCCAAGATACCACGCGGGCAGCAGCAGCAAAACAAAGCCCAGCGCCGTGCCTGCGCGCTTTGCGGGCGCAAACGCGATCAATAGCCCAAGGCCGATCAGCGTTATCAGCAGCACGATCAGGCTCGGCAGATAGTCCTTTACGCCCCACGCGTCCATGAAGCGCTCCAAAAACTCCATCTGGCGCAGGTCCATCAGCAACATCAGCCGGTAATATACATACGCAAAGGGGATCAGCAAAAGCTTTAGCGCCGCTTTTCCGCCCTGCTGCTTTCTTATGGGTTTTGCAGCCATCCGCCGCCTCCGTCCATCCGTTGTATTTTTATTGTACCATGCTTTTGTAAAGCTGTCAAATGCTGCGGGCGCAGCCCGATCCCGACGCGTATGACCTGATGGCCTGGATCTTCTGCAGGCAGACGATGCAGACGGACGTGCTGTCCGTTCAGTCCGCTTCAAAAGCCATGGAGGGCATGCGCCAGGACTATTTCTTTTTCAAGCGCGCCTTTGAAGACAATTCCCAAAGCCCCATGTGGGCCTATATGCACGCCTACTTTGTAAAGCGCTACACGGATATCGCGACGGAAAAAGCGGGGCAGGAGCTGGATGCGCAAACGAGGTTCAGCATCCGCCTGTATTGCTACGGCGCCATCGGCATGACCCAGGAATGGCTGATGCGCGACAACATCACCCCCGCGGAGACGATCGTGCAGATGATGTTCGGCTCCATGCCGCAAGGGCTGAAGGAACTGTTTTTTGGAAAAGAATAGACCTTGCGTTCCAGCTTGGCTTCTTTGCCGGGCGGGCAGGGCCCTTACCGGAGGCCCGGCGCGGTGTCAAAAAAGAACGCGCTGATCTCCTCGGGCAAATAGCTGCTGTGCCTTGCCCACCAGCGGAGAGTCTCGGCAAAGTCGTTTACGATATGATTCAGCAGATAGTCGTAGGGAACGCTTTCCGATTTTGGAACGGCTTTTGCAAACAGCTCGCCCAGATGCTGCTTGAAATATCCCATAAATACCTGGTCGCTGTCCCCGGACAGGATGCCGGGGAGGTATGTGATGTGCTCCTGCAGGTGATACAGGATATGTGTGACCCTGGCTTTCGTGTCGTGCCCGCCCGAAAAGTCGTGGGTCTTCTCTTTGTTCAGATCCTCTGAAAAAACGTGCTCGAAGATCGCGACGCAGAAGGACTCCAGCAGGGCGTCCTTCGTTTCAAAATGGGTATAGAAGGTCGTCCTGCCCACGTCTGCCAGGTCGATGATCTGCTGAACGGTGATCTTTGAGTAGCTCTCCTGCTTCAAAAGCTCTGTGAAGGCCCGAAAGATGGCCTGCCTGCTCTTTCTCTGTCTGCGATCCATACTTCCTCCCCGAACAATGCTCCCCGCTTTGTTCTGTAACGAATGGATCCGGATTTCTGATCCTTGCAGACGGCGGCAGGGAAGTCTATAATCGATGCGAACATGATGTTCGGTAACGCATGAATTATACATTTGCACTGCACGGATGTCAAGGAGGAGAACATGCCGGACCGCCTGCTGGAAAACAAAGCAGCACCCGTCAAGGGCTGCGGCCTATGCTTATGGCTCTGGCGCAGGCTGGTTTTGGTTCTTGAGGAAACGGGAATGAACAAAGCGATCTTTTACGCCATCCTTGCAGCCGCGCTGTATGCCCTGAACGCGCCCGTTTCAAAGCTGCTTTTGCAAAGCGCCCCGCCCACGATGATGGCCGGCCTTCTGTACCTTGGCGCAGGGCTCGGCATGGCCGTGATGGGCCTTGTGCGAAGCAAAACCGGCCATGGAAAGCGGGAAACGCATCTTGCAAGGAAGGATCTGCCCTATATCCTTGGCATGGTTTTTCTGGACATCGCCGCGCCCATTTTTCTGATGATCGGCCTTAAGCGCACCACGGCGGCCAACGCCGCCCTGCTCAATAACTTTGAGATCGTCGCAACGTCCCTGATCGCGCTTATGCTCTTTAAAGAAAAAATCGACAAAAGGCTGTGGATCGCGATCGGCCTGATCACGCTGTCCAGCATGCTGCTGTCGGTGGAGGATGCTGGCAGCTTCCGCTTTTCCCTTGGCTCACTCTTCGTGCTGGCCGCCTGCGTCTCATGGGGCCTTGAGAACAACTGCACCCGCTGCCTGTCCAGGAGCGACCCGCTTGAGATCGTGGTGATCAAGGGCTTTTGCTGCGGCACAGGCTCCGTCCTGATCGGGCTTGCCGCAGGCGAAGCGCTGCCCCTGTGGGGCGACGCTTTAAAGATCCTGCTGCTGGGCTTTGTGGCTTATGGGCTTAGCATTTACTTTTACGTGTATGCCCAGCGGGACCTTGGCGCGGCAAAAACCAGCGCCTATTACGCCGTCGCCCCCTTCATCGGCGTGCTGCTGTCCTTTCTCATCTTTAGGGAGATCCCGGGCGCGCTGTTTTTTATCGCGCTGCTTGTCATGATCGCGGGGACGTGGATGCTAAATAAAACATAGCTTTCGCTCAAAACGAATCAAAGATCCATTTTGAGCGGCTGGATAACTGGCCTTGGGAGTCAAGCCGAACATGGACAGGCCATGTCCGGCTTCCGCACCCACTCATGACTTCACCGATGTTGGCAGGTGCTCACCTTTTGGGAACACTTTTCGGTTGACAACACATAATAAATCAACCCTCTGGTTCATATCATTTACCAGAGGGCAATATTTAAAGCTCCGCAAGGGGAAAGTGTTTACAGCATGCTACCATCTTGCGAAAAGCATCCTTACAAACCCCACTCCGTTGCCTTGACGCTAAAAGTCAAAGTGCTCATCAGGTTGCAAGTTCATCGATCGGTCATTATTTTTGCTTTACCCAGCTGATGGTTCCATCCTCTGCCGTCAACGTCAGCACAATCTGCCCAGCAGCGTTGACCGTCATGGTATAGGGAGCCGCTTCCGCTTCAAATTCCAGATTGCTGTAGGCCACATAGAGACCGTTGCCGTCGCCCTTCTCGCCGTTGTCCACGGCATAAGCCTCGAAGTCAGCGGTCTGCGCGCCGTTCATGATAGTGATGCCGTGTCCGGCTTCGTTGATGGTCATGCTCAGGTCAATGGCTGCGTAGTCTTCACCAAATGCAGATAGATCAGCCTGCCATGTTCCAACGAAGCCCAGATCGCTGATCTGAGTCAGAACCGCGTCGGTATGCGTGGAGTAATGAAAACTGCCTCGGCTGAATAGTCAACCTTGGCAGGCTCCATCTTTTGCGACTTTGCTGCAAATAGGCGTTCGTGCAACGACTTCAACGTTGAAATACAGCTGCGCTTCCAGCTCGCCGTTCTCGAATACTTTCCAGAGAACGGCGCATCATTTTCAATAGGCCCCTTTCTGTCCGGTGACCGTATAGATCATTCCCTGGATCTGCCGGGACTCCGTCACGGTGAGGCCGGTCTTCTCCATCATCCGGGCGATGCCGTGTCGGTTTGTGGTACGGCAGTCGCCGCTGCGGGCCAGCCGGAACAGGACGTGGTTGTCGATCCAGGCCCCTATACCGCCTATGCCCGTGTCCGACAGGATATACAGTCCGCCGGGCTTCAGCACGCGGCACACCTCCGCCATGGCTTTATCCTGATAGGGATAGTGGTGAAAGCTCTGGGAGCAGGTCACGACGTCAAAGCTGCCATCCGGGAAGGGCAGCCTGTCAGCCGAACCAATGACGAACTCCGCGCCTTCGATCTGCTTGCCCTTCGCCATGCGGATCATCTCAGGAGAAAGATCCAGGCCTACGTATCGAGCCGGGCGCTGCTTCGCCAGCAAATCGATCAGAAAGCATCCTTTAGAAAACCGTATCCGGCGTTTCACAGGGTTCATAGCTTCGATCCTTTTCCCGCGCCGACAGCGTCCATCATGAACAGCCTGGCCAGCGCGTCCTCCTGCGCTGCCCATAGATGCATGCCGTAATACCTTACGCTTTCTTTCTCCTTGCAGGGGGCAGCTCATCGTACATGGCGTTCAGCAAGGCCTGCAAAAACGCTCTGTTATCCACATTATCCACAAGCAGCATTTCCTTGGCACCGGCGTAAGGCAGCCCATACCCGGCTTCCGGCATCATCGCCCTTGCAGATTTCGTGGGCTTTACAAGAAAGCGGTCGTCATAAATGCCGCCGACGAGCCTGCCCCGATAATAGAGGAGGTATTCGCCCATCATCGCCCGCCAGCTGATGCCCTCCAGCCCCGAAAGCTGCTCCAGAATAAAATCCAGGTATCCTTTGCCGGATGCCATGTGCAAACCCTCCTCTCGATGCAGGTCCATTATAACACGAAATGCCTGTAAATACGAGCTTTTCCAGGGATCGATACGCTTTTTTACCGTCTACGAGGGAGGGATGTTATCTTTAGCAGTTATTCTTTAGCCCCATTTGCTGATCCTTTTCCAGGAACCTCATATCGATGATCCACTTAAGAGGCCAGCCCAACCATTTGTCGGTCAGCATTTTGTAATCCTCCGGCCTGACGGTGCCTCCGATGCCCATGACATCAAAGATCACAGAGGCTTCCTTCAAGCGGTACGGGATGGGCGTAAGCCCGCAGCGGGCATAAAAATCGCGCCTTTTGACGCGCTGGTCGTAGTTCGCGGCGGCCTTATCCAGCGTCTCCAATGCCAGGAACAGCCTGCATCCGCGATACTGTTTTTTGAGGGCTTCGATCGTGCTTGTGCCATATCCGCGGCCTCTCTTTTCTTTGTCGATCGCGAAATAAAACAGGTAAGCCAGATCGTTTCCCCGCAGGATATAGGCCATGCCGATCCATTCTCCGGATTCTGTGAGACTCCAAAAATCTGCTCTTCCCTGTCTGGCGCGTTTTCTTAAAAGACAAAACGGCGCGCGTTCTTCCCTGGGAAAGGCTTCCTCGTAGAGACGCTGCGCACGTTTTTCATTTGATGGATCGATCAGCTTCAGTTCCATTCCGTCAGTCCCTTTTCTGTGTTTGTCAATAGATCCGGCCGCTTAAAGCAATGGTGGAATGCTCGAATGTCTTATCAGTTCTATGCCGGGGATGTCGAGATCCTCCATAATGGGATCTGTGAGGAGTACATTTTTGTGCCCTGCAAGCTTTGCGGCGAGACCGGCCAGGAATGCGCTTTTGCCGCTTGCGATCAGGGTGCGCCCGGGATGCTCCTTTATGAGGGCTCTGAGCGCGCAGACCCGAAGCGTATCCCAGCCGTAATTATAGGCGTGCAGATGCTTGATCCCTGTCGTGTCGTAATTGCCCGGGCACGTCCCCAAATGGATCGTCGACAGGGAGTCGGGATCCTCGAAAATGTACGGGATATCCAGCTTTTCGGACGGGATCTCGGGAAAAACGCGCCTTGCGAGCTCCTCCCGTTCCGATGCGCCCAGGCGGTTCAGGTTGGCCCTCATGATCCCCTTGACCGCTTCAAACAGCTGCTCTTCGCCCTCTATAAAGCCGTCCTTAGCTACATACGGGCGCAGATCGCCGATCAGCAGGGACTTTGGATCTATCTCAAGGTCGATCTCTTCCGGATGCGGATCGTCAAGGCCGAATACACGGCAGAAAAAGGCATAAGCGCGTTCTCTGGTGGGCTTGTCGTAGCAGTGCGGGGCGGAGCGGTAGAAGGTTTCAAGGCGCTCGCTCGCGCCGTAGAGATCGTATACCCTTTGGACCGCGGGGAACTCCACCTCGCGGGAATGGGCCGTCCAGTCGCCGTCGCTGGCGGCCAGAAACATAGGCCTTGGCGCGATGCACATCGCATAGTCCACGGAACAGTATTTCGTGCGCAAAAACGGGGCGTTTTCACAGCCGCAGCCGCCCTGCATATACGCAGATACCATGTTGATGGGCGCGGCGGCCCTGATCCGCTCGTCCAGCGCCGCCAAAAACCACGTCTGTGTGCCGCCGCCAGAGCAGCCCGTACAGCCGATGCGCGCATTATCCACATAGGGCAAGCTGCTTACGAAGTCGAGCGCCTTTATGCCGTTGTTCAGCTGCAGCGCGAAGTGGCTGAAATTCCAGGCGTCAAACTCGGGCAGATAAGCGTTGTGGTCGATCTGCCTGGAATCGCACCAGCCCACCATGTCGTAGATGAACGCCACCATGCCGCGCATGGCAAGATTTGCGCAGCGCTGCGGGAGGCGTCCCAGCGGGTCGGTGTCCACGCGGCCGTATTCCCAATGCCCGTGCGGGTTCAGTATGGCCGGGTACTTTTTTCCTGTGTCCCTTGGCCGATACAGGTTGCCCGCGACATAGAAGCCCGGCAGGCTTTGCAAAATGACCTTTTCCACCACAAAGCCCGGATACTCGACGGCACCGAAAATACGAGGCTGCAAGGGCGTATCAGATTTGAGCAGATCGATCGACGAGGAAAAGCGCAGGTTTTCAAGCAGATCCTGCCGCATGCTCTCCCACTGTGCAAGGGAAGTGGGCGCAAGCGGCGTCCTCACGTCATACAGTGTGTAGAGCCTCACTTGTCCATCCCCTTTTCAAGGTTATTTGCTATGGTCAAGGCGTCTCCGTCCTGCGAGATCCTAAGCTTACTTTCATGGTCGCTAAAGCAGAGATGTATCTCTCCTTTATTTCCCAGATAAGCGGAAAGCAGCCTTTTGAGCCTTGCGGATTTGAAGCTTTTGACGACGATCCATTTTCCTTTTCCATCTGGAATAACACCAGTGGAGCGCCTGCATCGGCTTTGAACGTGCGATGGCAAAAAGCGCCGCGTCGTCACCGCGACAAGGCCCTTGTTTTTTACGAGGGAGCCTACATCCTTAAGCGTCTCTTCGCTTATGAACTCCCCGCACAGAAAGCACAGCTCGAGACTTTCAAGCTTTGGGCTGCGGACGTTTTCGTCAAAAACGCATACAGAGCCCATGCTGGCAAAGGAGCGGTGTTTTCTGAGCGACCAGGGCGTGAATCTGCCCCAGTTTATCCCGCCCCTGCAGGTCTCCCCGTGGGTCAAAAGGTGAAAGACGTGCAGATACTCCTTTTGTCTGGGGCCGGGCTTCAGCCTTTCATCGCCAAACAGGATGCGCTTCCAAAGCAGGATGCCGCTTTGTCCCCAATAGGTATCATCATAGCGGATTATGGCGATTTTCGGTCTGAGATCTGAAATCTCAAAGGGACGCGGCTTTCCCTGATATTCATGGGTAAAGCGTATGAACGCCCTGCCGTACTCATTGATCGTGCTGCCCTCGACCATCGCAGCGCTGCTCTCCACGTAAACCCTTGTAATGCCGCTTTCATAGGCGAAGACCAGATTGTTATACATCTCCCTGGCGCTGTGGCCGGGATGCCTGCGCATGAACCACATGTCCACGCAGTTCCACAGCTCCGTACCGTATTCGAGCGCCGCGCCGGAGGCTATGGCGTATTGCACGTTTGAAAACGATTCCTTCTGAGATTTGAAGTTGGGCGTTATGCCGCTGGCTGCAAACAGGTGGTACAGCACCGGAAAGACGTGCTCTCCGGCAAAGTGCTGAATGTTGCTGTTTTTGATCTGTGCGACGTAAGGCGTAAGATCCCGCTTCAGCTCCGCGCCGTCGTTCAAAACGGACGGCTTTTCGGGCAGGGGAAAGACGTTCAGCCTTGCGTTTATCCCTATGCCCGCGTTGCGGTTGATGATCATGTGCTCGAGCTCGTCGTATAGGATGCCAAGCAGGTTCCCGTTTTTATTGAGCGCCTTCAGCATCCTTTCGGGAAAGACCATGCGATGCGTGCCGTCAGGGTGATTTGCCCATTCAAAGCCGTCCGGCCCTTTACAACTGCGGTCAAAATTGGCCTGTTCAAAATTAGCGATATACGGAAGGCCAAGCGCATGGAACCGGTCGGAGACGCTTTCAGCGATCGCACAAACAGTGTCAAGGGATTTGTTTACGGCATTGATATGGCAAACGGCAAAATCCAGCCTCGCTTCGGAAGTAAGCATGATTTTTGAATGGGGATGGAAGTCCGTTTTATCCCAGAATACGTTTAGTCCGATCTGCATCATATATTCTTACCCTTTCACAGCGCCGATCATGACGCCCTTGACAAAGTACTTCTGCACAAACGGATAGATCAGCATGATCGGGATCGTCGCAACGATGATGGAGCTGTATTTGAGTGACTGCGCCAGCTTTACCTGATCGGTCATATCGAGGTTGTTGGTGATGTCCGTGCTCTTGGCCGTAACGCTGTCCAGGATCTCCCTTAGCACCAGCTGCAGAGGGTACATATCCTCATTGTGAAGATAAACGAGTGCGGTATAATAGTCGTTCCATCTGCCGACGGCGTTATACAGGGCGATGACCGCCAGCACCGGCTTTGAAAGCGGCAGCACGACCTTTATCAGATACTGATAGCTGTTTGCGCCATCCAGCACCGCGGCCTCCTGCAGGGCGGAGGGAATGCTGTTCATGAAATAGCTGCGCATGATCAGGATATTGTATACGCTAAGCGCACCGCTCAAAAGGATGCACCATATCGTGTTGATAAGGCCAAGCGCTTTGACCAGCATATACATGGGGATCAGCCCGCCGCTGAAATACATGGTGATCAGCAAAAAGACCATGACCGGCTTGCGCAGCATAAAGTCCCTTCTGGAAAGCGGATAGGCTGCGCAGATCGTAAATACCATATCCAAAAATGTGCCGCTGACCAGATAGATCAGGGAGTTTCTGTAGCCTGTCCAGATCGAGGACCGGTTGATAAGCTCTATATAGGACTGTATGCTAAGCTTTGACGGCAGAAACAGGACCTTTCCAAGCTGAACCTCCATGGGATCGCTGAAGGATGCGATGATCACAAACCAGATAGGCCAAATGTACACGGCAAGCAGCAGGAGCATGACCGCAACGTTTACAGCGTCAAACGTTTTATCCTGCACGGAGGTGCGTATTCGATTGGAACGTTTTACCTCAGCATTCATATTCATGTCGATCCCTTTCCTCAGAAAAGGCTCTCGTCGGCCAGCTTTTTGCTGACGGTGTTCGCGGTGACGATCAGCGTAAGATTGATCACGGTATTAAAAAGACCTGCAGCTGTCGATAGGGAATAGTCGCTTCTGATCAAGCCCATTTTGTAGACATAGGTCGCAAGGATCTCGGAGGAGCTCAGGTTCAATTCGTTTTGCAGCAGATACGCCTTGTCAAAGCCTACGCCCATGAGGCCGCCGATGCGCATGATCAACAGCATCATGACCGTGGATTTTATGGAAGGCAGATCGATATGGATCATCCGCTTGATTTTTGTCGCGCCGTCCACGATGGCCGCTTCGTGCATCTCGTAATCGACGCCGGCCAGGGCGGAAATGTAGATGATCGCCGACCAGCCCATGCCCTGCCAGACGCCGGTCCAGACATACAGCGATTTATAGATCGCCGGGCTTGTCAGATAATTGACGGTCGTGCCGCCAAGCAGGACGGTGAGCCTGTTCACAGGCCCGTTATCCGCAAAAAACAGCTTTATGATGCCGCACATGACCACGACAGAGATGAAATGCGGTGCATAGGAGATGAGCTGAACGGTCTTTTTCAGTTTTGAAAGCCTTAGATAGTTCAGCATCAGCGCAAAGACGATCGGGATCGGGAAATCGATCAGAAGCGAGTACAGGCTTATGCCAAGCGTATTCTTTATGAGGTTCCAAAAGCTGTAGCTGCGCGTGAACTGCGAAAAATAAGCAAGGCCCACCCAGGGGCTTCCGAGGATGCCGTCTTTGATCCTGTATGCCTTGAACGCAAGCGTGACACCGTACATTGGCACATAGCAAAAAAGCAGGACATACACAATGACCGGCAGGATCATGACGTACAATATCCAGTTGCTTACGATATCCTTCCCAAGGCGCTTGGTATAGGGTGTTTTCTTATGCGCAGTGATCATGGCTGACTCCTGTCTGAAAAGCGCCCGGACACCGCGTAGAAAGCATCCGGGCGCTTGTGATCGATGCAGCTTACTTTTCCATTCTGTTGTAGCAGTCCTGAATGATCTCTTCGAGCACAGGCACCTGCATCTCCTGCAGCTGCTGCTGGAAATCGCCCCAGGAGGCTTCAAGGTCGTACTCCCCGGTCATGACCTTGGCCATGTACTGCGGGAAGGCGGTGTTCATGTCGATCATGATGGGCAGGCCGACTGTGAGCTGCTCGTTCGTGAACGGGAGCTCAAACATTTTAAGACCCGCATGGCTTGCGGCAAGGCGCCTTTGCTGATCCACATAGGACTGGACCGCGTCGGAGCCGGCATCGTGGAACAGCTCAAAATCCGTCATGTAGCTGGGGCCTTTGTAGCACAGGATGTTGCTGATGTAGCTCAGATCCTGCTCGTCGCTTGTCAGCCAGTAATAGTTACCGTTTTCATCGATCTCGTAGGTTTCTCCGCGCACGCCCATTCTGCTGAGGATGGAGCCTTCCTCCGTGAAGAAGTAGTCCAGCCACTCGATGAAGCGTTCAGGATTCTTGCAATGGTCGGTGATGCACATGCCTTCGCGGTAGCAGGCATTGGAGACCTCTACGGAATCGCACCAGGGCTCGACCACGGCCCAGTCGAGCGCCTTGTCGCGTCCGCAGATGCCGATTGGGCTTCCGGCGATGAACATGCCAACAGTGTCCGTCGTCGTCACAAGCGCCGCCGCAGATTCCTGGGTCATCGTGAAGCAGTCGTCGTTCAACAGCCCTTCCTGGTAAAGAGCGGTGGTGTACTCGATCAGATCCTTGAATTCTTCGGTAAGGGGCAGCATGTGGCAGGTGCCGTCCTCATCGACGATGGTTCTGAATTCATAGTTGAACATCCACTCGCAGTAGTTGAACAGCTCTATATAGTTCGCGCCGTTGCCCACCTCGTAGCAAAGAAGCGGGATCTCGTCGGTGGGATCGCCGTTTCCGTTGGCGTCGTATTCCTTAAAAGCTGCCAGCACATCGTGCAGCTCTTCCAGGCTTTGCGGCATGTCAAGCTCAAGGTTTTCAAGCCAGGTCCTGTTTACCCAAAGCACGCCGTCCCTTGCGTACTCGGCGCTGTAGGTCGGGATGCCGTATACGTGGCCGTCGGTGCAGGTCAGATAGTCCCATGAATTCTGCGAATCGATATAGGCCTTCATGTTGGGCGCATAGTCATTGATGAGGTCCTCAAGGGGCAGCAGGATCCCTTCCTGAGCGCCGTACCATTCGATATCCGCGCCGCAGAAGATGATGTCAGGGTAGTCGCCGCTGGACAGCAGCAGACTGCGTTTTTCCGCTGCGACGGTGGAGGAATAATAATCGACATCGAACTGGATGCCGTATTTCTCCAGCGTATCGCGGAAAGCCAGGGAATCCTCCATGGTGTGGTGATCGTCGTCTTTGTAGACTGCAAAGCCGGTGTAGGTCACCACATCGCCGCCTTCTCCAAGCGCCGGTATCAGCATCGTGACCAGCACGAGGGAAAGCAGCAGACAACAGAAGCGAGCAACGTTCTTCATATTCCTTCCTCCTTTGTTTATTCAGGCAGCTTCAGTATAGGTTTATCGATGTGCGTGCGTCAACGCACAGTTTTTCAGGATGCATCAAATCTTAAAAAAACGGTATCTGACCGGATCGATATCCTCCCGCCCGCGCTTGCAGCTGTTTGTAAACTATGTTAAAATAAATCATGAAATTCGAAGATGATAACAGACGGGGTCGCATGAAAAAACAAATCAACTGGACTTTCATAAAGTTCTTTCTTTCCTATCTGCTGATCTTTGGTGCCTCTATTTTGAGTATAGGCGCTGTTTACCGGTCAGAGCTCATCGACACGCTGACGGGTCAATTTGAGCACAACATATTGGAGCAGATCGATACGGCCGTTGAAGGCATCGACCGGGATATCAAGGAGATCCATACGCTCAATGAAGCGGTCATCGGCAACGTCAATATCGTTTTGTCCAAATATACGGATTCGCCCGCGCGCTCAAACAACGTGCGAACGGAGCTGCAAAAATACATCGTGGGCAACCACTATATCCTCGCGGCGGTCTATATCGACAGGATGAACAGCCGCATGTACGCTTACAACAAACAGTACTATCTTAAATATTCAAACGGCGACGTCATCATCTACTCACCAAACCACACCTATCTCTTCAAGCCGGAACAATACATCGGCGCGAAAACGGACACGCTTTTATGTGTCGAATCCGGGGGCGAGCAATGTCTGATCTATTTCCCGGTGAATCATCCGTATTACAATTACATATCCTTTTACATCCTTGACAACTCTGTATTTTCGGATATCTGCGCCTCTCTGCTGTCTGAGAACGTGACCGGCTGCATCATAACCGACGGAAAGCACAGCTTCGGAGCGGCAAACATGGAAAATATCCCGCCCCGATCAGCTTCTAACGAAGGCGGCGTTATTCCTGTAAACGACTATTCGTCCCTGTGCGTGTCGGATCAGTCCGTCGGCGGGCTCAGGATCTGCGCCCTTTCTTCAGGAACGGCGTTGCGCCGCGCGATCTCATCTGCGCTATACCAAAGCCTGCCTGTGCTCACGGTGATCGTAGTGCTCGGCTTGCTGCTCGTTTTTGCCCTTACTTATTTCACATATTCTCCGCTGCACAGGCTGGCGCACAGGATGAAGGACGATTCGATCCGGCAGTCTGATCCGCTGCGCATCCTCGACCTTGCAATGACCCGGCAGAAAAACCGCTCTATTGACCTTGAGGAAAAGATCGATTATTACCGGACGCTGATCAAGAAATCAGTCCTCGACTCCCTGATGAGCGCTGCGGACGCGCCGTCTGACGATATCCATGATTTTGACTATCTCTTCGCCCTGAACGCAAATTACAGCATTGCCGTGCTCGCCTGCGAAGCATCCGGCGCGGAGACCTTATCGGGCATCCAGTGGGGCAGCATAGAGTATGGCTTGCTCACGCGTAAGGGCGAAGCAGTATTTTTCCTGCTCATCGACCGCGCAGACGAAGGCGGCGCGAAAGCGGACTTTGAAGACAGTATCCTGTCCTCGCTTAAGGAAAGCAGATCCCGCCTTGCGCTTAGCTCGGTCAGCTCATCCGTACTGGATATGCCAAAGCTCTACGCGCAGGCTCAAAAGCTTTTTGCCCGCACTTCGGCTGAAAACAGGGTCGTCACACCGGAAAACCTTCCGGAAAACGATGTGCTTTCCGAAAGCTTCAACTATCCCGGTGAACTGATCAGCCACTTTGAAGAAGCGCTCAGATCCTGCGAATTCGATACGGCCCGGTCGATCCTGGAGAAAACCTTTGAACTGCTGACCGCGATCCCGGAAAAGAACGAGAGCATCCCAGACTTCTTTATCCGAAACGTACTGATCGACACGTTGTCCGTGCTGACCCTGTGCATGAACGATACGAAGATCCCCTTTGCAGATTACGAAAATCCGTATCTCGAAACGCTGTATCTGTGCCGCAGCTGCGCCTATGAAAAGGAAGAAAACGCGATCCGCAGCCATTTCGGCGCTTTGCTGCGCCTGTATGAAAAAAAGACCGGAGCCGTCTCGCTGTCTGCCGAGATGATCGATTTGATCATGAAAGAAAACCTCTCCAATCCGGACTTCGGCATAAGCAACGTCTATGATAAATACGATATTTCCATTGCCTATATGAGCTATCTCTTTAAGAAAGAGACAGGCATGGGCTTTTCGGACTATCTATGGAAGCTCCGCTTTGAAAAAGCCTGCGAGCTTCTGAAAGAAGGCAGGCTTTCGATCGATGAGATCAGTCTGAAGGTTGGATATCTGCATTCCTCCTCCTTCCGCAGAAAGTTCAAACAGGAGACCGGCCTTTCGCCAACGGAGTATCTCGACAGCATATCCACCTGATCGTTCCGGAGCTGTTCTTTCAAGGGGGAAAACCGTAAGGTGGCTATCATTTGTTCCGGTCGTCTGCGCCGCGCTTTACGTAACGCGCCACGGCTCTGAAAGCCTATTGAGCTTTCAGAGCCGTGGCACCGCAAGCCACCCCTGCGGATCAAAATTGGAGGAGCTGCGGCTCCTCCAAGCTACCCGGAGCTTTTGCACTTGTGCGACAGCCCCTTATATTAGTCTGCGTTTAGACAGCGGAAAACTTCCTCTGCAGGAGGAACGCTCGTGATCCCGCCGTGTTTTTGGGTGGAGAGGCTGGCCGCAGTGCAGGCAAAGCGCACGATCTGATGTAACTCCTCTTGCGTCAGCTGATCTGGCGCTTTATTGAGCTGCAGGAAGCGGCTCATGGCGCTGCCTCCAAAGATATCGCCTGCGCCCGTCGTGTCGAGGGGCTTGATGCCTTTGGGGCTGGGCACGGTCACACAGGTCCTTTTTGTAGCTGCGTGACAGCCTTTGGGGCCAAGCGTCACATAGACCAGGGAAACGCCGTACTCCTTCAGCAGCTTTTGTGCGCCTTGCTCAGGCGACAGGTTCCACAAAAAGTCGATCTCTTCATCGCTGATTTTTACGATGTCCGCTTGGGTAAGGCTCCATTCGATCGCGTCCCTGGCCATTTGCTCGCTCTTCCACAGGGGTTTTCTGAGGTTGGGATCGCAGCTGACAAATGCGCCGGCCTCCTTTGCCAGCTCGATCGCCCGGCGAGTTGCCAAGGCAGAGGGCTCGTCCGTCAGGGAGAGCGTGCCAAAATGGAAGACTCGGCTTGATAAAATGAGCTCTGTATCGATTTCCTCCGCCCTAAGGCAGGTGTCCGCACCGGGCTTTCTTGCGAAGCTGAAATCCCGATTGCCGTCGGCATCCAGGGACACGAAGGCAAGCGTGGTGAAATAAGCGGGGTCTATGATGACGCCGCGCGTGTCGATACCGGCGCTTGCAAGCGTCTGCTTGAGCTTATGCCCAAACATGTCGTCCCCGACCTTGGCGATCATGGCCGTGGTACAGCCGTACCGGCTCAACGCCGCAAGAAAGTTGCCCGGCGCGCCGCCGGGGTTGGCCGACAAGACGGGATAGCCTGCTTCATTCACAGAATGCGGCGCGAAGTCGATGAGCAATTCCCCAAGCGCCGTCACATCATACTGCTTCATTTCTCAATCCTCCGAAAACAGACTGTGCTTTACGATGTCCATAACTGCCCTGCCATCGCATTCAAAGGAAATGCCCCTTGCGCTCGTATTGGTAAGGATCGTCGCAGTCATCACCTGTTCTCCATCGTTGATAAAGACCTCGATGCTGAACCTGTCCAGAATGATATGCAGATCAATCTCTCCGTTTCTGTCCGCCACCTGGCAGCGCCGCTGATGAATGAAGGCGCGCCTGGAACCGGAGAACTTTCGGTCGATTTTCAGCAAAGACTCGTACGGCCGGAAGCTTAGCATAGAATGGTATTGCTCATCTTCTGCAAAGCGCATCGTAAACTTGATGAAAGGATTGCTGGCGTCCTCCGGGCGTATATGCATCTGTATTTCGACGCAGCGCCCTTCGATCCCTTCCAGCTTGAGCGGACCGTCTACTGGCACATTGTTATATTCCACCCTGCGGCTGCGGCACTGCTTTAGCTCGCGGATCGGTTGCTGATAGAGGCGTCCGTTCCGAATGGACAGCTCCCTTGGCAGGCTCATTTGTCCAAACCAGGGACGCTCTTCATATCCGGTGACCTTGCAGGTATCCCAGTTCTGCATCCACCCGATCATGACGCGCCTGCCGTCAGGGGTCAGGATCGTCTGAGGCGCGTAGAAGTCGATGCCGTAATCGATCGCCTGATGGTGCTCCATGACGAAGCGCTTGCTGTCCCGGTCAAAGGCGCCTATCTGACACACCGTTCCGTTGCCGTTGTGATACTCAAACCCCTCGGGCAGCATATCCTGCGGACTGACAAAGAGCACCTGTTTTCCGTCCAGCACAAAGAAATCGGGGCATTCCCACATCTGCCCAAAGCGTCCGTCGTTTTCCGCCAAAACGCTTTCATACTGCCAGTGGAATCCGTCCGGGCTTGAAAACATGAGCAAGGTGCCAAGCTTATTAGCGCGCCTTGTGCCCACCACGCAGCGGAAGAGGCCCTCTTCGGTTCGCCAGATGTGGGGATCACGGAAGTCGTATGGGCTGAGCCCTTCCGGCAGCGCCGCGTCTGACAGGACGGGATTCAGCGGGTATTTTGTATAGTTTAGCCCATCCCCAACGGCGACGCACTGCGTCTGGTACTCCTTCCCTTTATCGCCGCCCTCTTTGCGCACGCCCGTATACAGCAATAACTGGCGACCGTCGCTGAGCTCGATCGCGCTGCCGGAGAAGCAGCCAAAGGAATCGTAAGCCTCGTCCGGCGCCAGCGCCGCGGGCAGATACGTCCAATGGAGCAGATCCTTGCTCACTGCATGGCCCCAGTGCATCGCGTCCCATTCAGTGCTGTAAGGATTGTATTGATAGAAAAGGTGGTACTGACCGCGATAATAAGAAAAACCGTTGGGGTCGTTCATCCATCCCGTCCAAGGCGTCAGGTGGAAAACCGGTCGGGCAGAGGGGGAAACCCTGCTGCCCGCCTCCTGTTCATATGCCCTTGCAAAGATCAAGCTTTGATTCACCATCTGTTCCACCCTTATCTCGTATATTCCCTTAGGTCGGTATAGTTCACGGTATTGTTTTCAGCGTAGAGCCGCACGCTCTTTCCGCTGACGCCATACAGGCGCACCGTCAGGGATGCCTCTCCATCCAGATAGAAAATGCCGACGGAGCCCTCCTGGATGTAGGTAAAGGTATATTCCCTGCCTGCTTCCAGCGCCGCGGGCGTTTCGGTGATCAGCGTGTCCCCTTCGTTGAACTGCAATTGCAGCTTTTGCTTTGCCGGGGAAAGCGTAACCAGCTTATACTTGCCCGCCTGCCCGTTGTAGTCGAAGGCGAGACCGAAATCTCCGCTGCCGGTATAGCTGAATTTGCCCGTGAGCATAAAGCTTTCATACGAGGTGAACGCCTCGACATAGTTGTACCTTGCCCCTGCCTCGACCTTCTGGCTGTCGGTCTTGATTTTCAGCTCCCTGCGCTTGGCAAACTGATCGCGGATGCTGCCGACCGGCACGAGCACCAGATCACCGTCCTCCTGCTGGTCAAGCTTCTGAACGATGAGGTTGCCCGCCCATCCGGTGACTTCCGAGGTCGACGAGGGGGATTCGCTGCGCCTGGCCCAGCCCACCATGTATGCACCGTCCGGGCCGTCCACGTGCTTTGCCGCATAGAACAATTTGCCGTCCAGCGTCTTTGCCTCGCCATAGGGGCCGTAAGGCTGGTCGGAGGAAGCGTACCAGAGGGTGTCGTCCTGCGCAGAATAGGTGATGTAGTATTTGTCTCCAAGCTTAAATGTATCGCTGCATTCCAGGTTCCAGAAATTGCCGACGGTGTTGGTGAAAATGATGCCGTCATAGCTGACGTTGCTCAGGTCGGCGTTCATGCTGTATTTGAGGATGCGCGCGACGCCGCCCTGAGAGGCGGTCACGGTGAGATCGATCCGACCGGTCTGCGCGTCGTAATACGCCTGGGGATCGCGGAAGTCCCTCTTCTGGCCGAGGGAAGAGGGCGGCGTGATCTCAAAGCCGTCCACCTTCTCGAACTGCGTGGGGGTGCTGCCCTTGGCAAGACGCAGCGTTTCGCCGTATTCGCTGGAACTGGAGGCGGCGTGCGCGGTGTAGAAGAAATAGTACTGGTCCGCTACCTTTACCACCGAACCCGTGCCTGTCCAGCCGTCCTGTCCGCCGGAACGGTTGGATTCGATGATCGGGTCTTCATATTCGGTATAATTCAGAAAATCACTGGTCGTCGCCAGATACACCGAATGGTTGTAGGAGTCGCCGCCCTCCTTGAGGTAATAGATGTAATAGGTGCCGTCCTCGTAGTAAGGCATGGTGTCGCCCACGTAGGGCTGGCTGATGCCGTCCACGCCGGGCAGGAAGAAGTTTTTGTATTCGTACGCCGCTTCCTGGCTGCCGGGCGTGCGCAGGGTGGAAAAGTCCTTGTCGTCCGTGACGACGGCAAAGCTTTCGCCGGGATCCTTCGGCGCTTGGGCATCCTTTTTGCCGCAGGCGCAAAGCGCCGCGCACAGCACGCACACGAGCAGGAGGCAGAGGAGCGCTTTTTTGTTCATATGACCCTCCTATAGCAGGGCAGGGAGGATGTGTTTCGCACCCTCCCTGCCGGAGTAGAGCCAGATTACATCACTTTCATCTGGTAGATGGTTATGTTGCTGAATTCGACGGTCACTTCGCCCATCTTGGACAGCGCTTCAGAGCCAAACTGGAACAGCAGCTCGAAATCCATATCCATGATGAAGGTGTCGGTCGTGGTGAAGCGGAAGGTCTGGAAATCGGTGGTCAGGTCCATGCCCTCCGCGACGCGGGGATCCCAGCCGCCCATGGGGTTCAGGAACACGCCGCAGGATACGGGCTGGGTCGCCTTGGCAGTGATTTCAATGGTATAGTAGCTGTCCGCCGCGAGGGTCAGGGGATTGCCGTTGTAGCCGCAGATGAGCTTGTTGTGCCAGTCCACGGTGCCTCCGTTATCGATGCGGTAGAAGAAGCTGCCGTTTTCGGCCCAGATGGTGCCTACGCCGCGCTCATTGTCCTCATCGGTGCCGTTGAAGGTCTCCCAGGGGCACGCGGGGTTCTGACCGTTGGCGCTGTTGCGTCCGAAGGCGACGAAGCTGTCGATGGTCTTGCTGGTTTCCTTGTCGCCGCCCACGGAGCCGAACACTACATTCTTGATGGTGATGGTGTTGGCCGCGGCGCCTTCGGGCGCGTTGCCGATCTGCAGGCGGATGACGGGATCGTCGATGTCCGCTTCCGCGGTGAAGATGGCGGAAATCACGGTGTCTTCTCCCGCGGGGGCGCTCAGGCCGTTAAAGTTCGCTCTGCATTCCCAGCCCCTTGCGGCGCTTTCCACCAGCGCCTCGCCGCTTTGGCCGTTAGCGGCGTTCACGGTGAAGCTGTAGTAGTACTTTTCGCCCTTGACGATCTTCACGTCGCCAAGCGTGATGTTGGCCTTGACGCTCCAAACGCCGCCCTCGGTGGGGTAGTTGTCGATGATGAAGTCCGCAGCGTCGTCCTTGAACTCGACCTTGGCGTTTGCGCCGTCGCCGGCTTCGGCGTACACGGCGTCACCGGCGGCAAAGGAAGCGGTGTAGGTGGGGATCAGCGTCTCTTCGCCGGAGATCTCGTACAGCTCGATCTTATCGATGGTCACGACGAAGTCCTCGGGGGTGGTGTCCGCCGTGTTGTCCGGGTTGGGCGTGATCTTGCCAAGGTTGAACAGCAGCTCTGCGCTGCCTTCGCCCTGAGAGGAGAAATTGAGCTCCAGGGGCGCGATCTCCGTACCGATCACTACGTTGTATGCGCCGCCGAAGGTCTCCCAGCCCTCCGCGTTCTCGTTTTTGGCGAGGATGTGGGCGTAGGTGGGCTTGGTGGACTTTGCCCAGATCTTCAGCTTGTAATCAGCCGCCTTCACGGCGTAGCCGGCCTTGGCCAGCTGCACGTCGCCGTCGCCGTTGCCGGGGTTGGCGATCTCGATGACGTACGCGCCCTGCTTGAGCTCGGCGGTCGCTTTGGCGTTCTCGCCGATGCGGGCTTCCCAGCCGCGGTTGTCCGTGACGGTCTGGGTGGCGAAGTCGAAGGTCTTGTAGACTTCCTCAGAGCCCGTCTTTTTGGTGACGGTCAGGGTGGCGTACGCTTCGGCGATCAGGCCGCCGTTGTCGGTCACGGTGTAAACCAGCTCGTAGCTGCCCGCGGTCTCAGGGGTCGCCTTGCCGTTTTTGAAGCTGAGTGCGGGAGTGGCGTCGATCAGGATCTTCGCGCTGATGTCGCCGTCCTGCGCGTCGGTCGCGGTCACGCCGGCCAGCGCGTCGAACTCGCTGCCGGCTTCCACGGCGCTGTCCTGAACGCCGCTGATGACGGGGGCGGTATTCTCTGCCGGCGCAGCCTTATCGTCTTTGCCATTGTTCAGGATCAGAACCACTGCAACTGCTATTGCCACGACTACCAGCGCAGCAATAAGGATCAATAGATTTCTTTTCTTCATTTTCATACCCTTCCTCATTTGCCGTTGACGAAGCGATCATAGGCAGTCTGATAGACCTTCTGGATGCCCGACAGATTGACTCTGCCGTTAAGGTTGCCCTGGAAGGTCGCCCAATCGGAATCGGAAACGCCGCCGTTCATGAGCCAGGAAATCAGGTTCGTGCGGATATAATCGTTCAGGTTGGTTTCATAGTTGCTGAGAGTGTTCAGCTCTTCCAGCGTGAACTGAAGGTTCGGGCACGGGATGACGCCGGCGGGCACAAAGGGCTTGGCGCAAAGCTGCAAACGCTCCAGACGCAGCTGGGCGCGGGGCTCCATATGTACCACGTTGTTCCAGGCATATTCGCCCAGATTGATGATGCCAAGGGGCGCGTTCTGCAGACGCAGTTCGTCGCTGGTCACACCGGCAGGCAGGGGCTTTTGCACCAGCATGCCCTTTTCGTCCAGCTTCTCTTCGTACACGATGCCGATGGGGCCGTAGTTGATCTGCGCAGAGATGGTGGGATCGTAATAGCGGTCGAAGTAGGCGAGCAGCACCTCGGGATATTTGCAGTTGGAGAACAGGATCACTTCGCCGGTGCTGATCTCCGGATTGTTGGACACGCAGATGGTCTGATCGCCGTTAGGGCCGACCATGGGCTTGCACACGATGTAGTTTTCGGCGTTGGACACAACGGTCTCGCTCTCCCACCAGTAGAAGGCGCCGTAGGTCTCAAGGCCCTTGCCGTTTGCGAGGAAGTTATCCTGGCTCTGCTCGAAGGAGACCTTGTCGATGAGGCCCTGCTGCACCCAGCGGGCGATAAAGTTCGTGGCGTCCTTAAAGCGGTCGTCCTGCACCGTATAGGTCACCTTGCCGTTTACGATGACGCGGTGCTCCAGGTTGTCGTTCAGGCCGAACAGACCGTAAAGATCGCACTGGTTGCCCTGCCAGTTGTTGTAGACAAAGCTCAGCGGCCGCTCGTCATCGGTCTTGCCGTTGCCGTTCATGTCGTGATCTCTGAAGTAAGTGAGCAGCTGCTCCATCTGGGCAGAGGTGAGCTGCAGGCCGTCCACCAGCTGATCTGCGCTCAGGCCGTCCACTGCATTGGCCTCGATGGCCGCCTTGGCCCAGTTGACGTTGAGGAAAAGCAGGTTGGGGCTTTGCAAAAGACCCATTTCCTCGATGCGGGGCAGGGAATAGATCTTGCCGTCCTCGGTGTTGACGAGCTGGTTTTTGATGTCGGGGCGCTCGTTCAGCAGCTTTTTGAAGTTGGGCATATAGTCCAGATAATCGCTGATTGACACAAGCACCTTGCGCTTGGCGTACTTGATGATCTCGCCTGCGCTCATGCCGGCGTGATAGATCGCGTCGGGGCGCTTTTCGGGATTGCCGAAGATCAGGTTCTTCTGCTGGGAATACACGGATTCGGACACGTTCTCCCAGTTGACCTGCACGTTGGTCATGGCGCGAAGATCGTTGAGGATCTTCATGTCGTTGTAGTCCAGCGCGGAGGCGTTTTTGGAGGAGTAGATGGTAAAGGAGATCTCCGCAGCGCCCTTTTCGTTCAAAATGGGCTTGGAAGTATCCGTCCACTGAAAGCCGTAGGTTTCGGTAAGCGAGCTTCCGCCCTGCGCCGTCGCCTTGTCGCCTTCATCCTTTTTGTCGCTTCCGCATGCGGCAAGGCTCAGGGCCAGCAGCACTGCCAGAAGCAGGGCGATCCATTTTTTTGCGTTCTTCATGACACTACCTCCTATTAACCTTTAAGGGAGCCAATCATGACACCCTGGGCAAAATATTTCTGTACGAGGGGATACAGGCACAATACCGGCAGGCTGGAAACGATGACGGACACGTACTTCAGCAGGTTTGCAAGGCGGAACTGCTGCAAAATGGTTTCGCCGCTGCCGCCGACCGTGCTTTCGGACGCGATCAGGATCTCCTTTAGCACCAGCTGCAGCGGGTATTTGTTGGGATCCTGCAGGAAGATCATGGCGTTAAAGTAGCTGTTCCACTGGCCCACGGCGTAGTACAGCGCCATAACGGCGATGATCGCCTTGGAAAGGGGCAGCACGATAACGAAGAAGGTCCTGAATTTTCCCGCGCCGTCGATCCTTGCGGCCTCCAGCATTCCTTCGGGGATGGAGGATTCAAAGAAGGTCTTCGTCATAAACAGGTTCCACACCGACAGCACAGCGGGCAAAATCACCGCCCAGGCGGAGCCGATCAGGTTCAGACTGCCCATCACGTTGTAAAACGGGATCAGGCCGCCGCCGAAGAACATGGGAATGATGAAGTAGATCATCCAGAACTTCTTGCCGGGAGTGGTTTTGCGGCTGAGGCCCCAGCCTGCGGGCACCGTGACGGCCAGCGCGATCACGACCGTGACCAGGGTGTAGAGGATCGTGTTTTTGTAGCCGATCCAGATGTCCTGGCGCTGGAACACCTTCTGGTATCCTTCCAGCGTGATGTTGACGGGCCGCAGGACCACCTGGCCGCTGAGCACCGCGTCCGGGTCAGAGAAGGAGGCGATCACGATAAAGTACAGGGGATACAGTATGATCAGCGCCAGCAGGCACAGAAACAGCGCGTTGAGCGCAAAGAATACTTTGTCGCCCGCGGTGTCCTTCAGCGCGTGCCCGCCCTTGCCCTTGATGATCGTTTTGTTTGCAGTCATACGTATGTCCTCCTTTACCAAAGCGAGTTTTCGGAGAACCGCTTGGAGGTGGTGTTGGCGATGATCAGCAGCACCACGTTGATCACGGAGTTGAACAGGCCGATGGCCGTAGCGTAGCCCTGATCCGGAATGCCGGTAAGACCGCGCTTGTACACATAGGTCGCAATCAGCTCGCTCACCTCAAGGTTGCCGTCGGTCTGCATAAGCAGCGCTTTTTCGTAGCCGACGCCCATCAGACCGCCGATGGACATGATCAGCATTACGCTGACCATGGGCATGATCGCGGGGATATCCACGTGCAGTATGCGCTGGAAGCGGCTTGCGCCGTCGATCATCGCAGCCTCGTGATGCACGGGATCGACATTGGACAGGGCGGCGATGTAGATGACCGCGCTCCAGCCGAAGTCCTGCCAGTTGCTGGACAGGATGTACATCGGACGGAAGGCCGAGGCCTCGAGGAAATAAGAGATCCTCTCTCCGCCAAGACTCGCCGTGAGGTTGTTCACCAGACCGTAGCGCCCGAAGAACAATTGCAGCATACCGACCAGGACGACCAGAGAGATGAAGTGCGGCGCGGTATAGATGGTCTGAAAGATCTTTCCCGTCTGCCTGTGCTTTAAGGCGTTCAGCGACAGTGAAACCAAAATCGGCAGCGGAAAGCCGATCACAAAGCCGATGATGCACAGCAGGAACGTGTTCTTCATCAGCGGCCAGAACTGCACGTCGCTGAAGAAACGGGTGAAGTTGTCAAACTGTACCCAGATCGTTTCGCTCGAAAAGATCTTGTCTCCGGGCATAAAGTCCTGAAATGCGATCAGAACGCCGTAGATGGGCAGATAGTTGAACAGGAAAACGATGACGATTGCGGGCAGGACCATGAGCAGATACGGCGAATTCTCCCTGAAATTCATCAGCCGTCTGTTCCAGCTCATGGTGGGTTTCTTTTGCCGCTTCGGCGCGGCAGAGAGCTGTTTTGCGTCTTGCATGCCAATGCCTCCTTAGCTTGCTTTGCGTAATGGGTGAGCGGAATGCCTTACTACAACCCTCCTTCCGCGAAACGGCACGTCGCAGCGCGGTTCATCCTGGCGCAATGAATGTGGTTTACCGTTCCAATATCGAACCCTGCGATTGTGCATGTTTACTAATGACAAGATGATTTTATATCAGCATTTACATTATGTCAACTACAGGATGTCAAGTATTATTTATTTTATCATTATGTTTTGGAATTGCGCGGCCATTTGCGGGCAGGAGGACGCCCCAAACGATTTACATGTGCGGGCTTGTCAAAGCGCGCCGCTTATGGTAGAATCAAATCATATAAGAGAGAGGATTGCGCATTCGATGCCCAGCAAGCGAATTACCATGCAGGATATTGCAAACGCCTGCGGTCTTTCACGAAATACGGTTTCAAAGGCCTTCAATGAGCGCGGCTCCGTGCCGCAGGCCACAAAGGATCTGATTTTTCAAAAAGCGCGGGAGCTCGGCTACGGCGTGCCCGCGGCACAGCAATTTCAGCAGGATTCCGCCGACGGAAAAACGATCGCCCTGTTTACCTGCAATCTACCCTCAGATTACCACTTTGGAACAACGCTCGTGCCTTCTTTTACAAACCGGATCTCCCGGGCGGGCTTCACGCTGAGGCTTTACGAGATCTCGGAATCGGAGTGCAGGCATAAGCGGCTGCCTCCTCATTTTATGCCCTCCCAGACAGTTGGCATTGTCGGCATCGAGCTTTTCGATCGCGCCTATCTCGATGTGATCTGCGACCTGGGGCTGCCCACGGTCATGATAGACACCCCTGCGCGGGCCTACAACCAGGGCATGCGCTGCGATTTTATAAGCATGGAGAATATCTCCAGCATCGTTTTGATCGTAAAGCATCTTTACGACTGCGGCGCCAGACGCATTGGCTTTGTCGGCGACCTGGAGCATTGCGGCAGCTTTAACGAGCGCTGGATCGGCTATAATATTGGTTTACATAATGTAAACCTGACCTGTGATACCGACTGCTGCATTCTCGACAGCGACGATTCTCCCTACTGCGATGTGGAGTGGCTCATGCATCGGCTGCAGCAAATGCCCGTTTTGCCCGACGCGTTTGTGTGCGCAAACGATTATCTGGCGGTTTATTGCATGACTGCGCTGAAGCGCCTTGGAAGATCCATCCCGGGCGACGTGATGGTGTCCGGCTTTGACGGCTCCGCACAGTCGATGCTGATCGAGCCCGCGCTTACGACCGTTCAGATCCCGAGTGCGGAGATCGGCATGACAGCCGCTGACCTGCTGATGTTCCGCATCAAAAATCCGTCTGCCCCCTTCAGCTGGACCCATATAAAAACGACCCCGCTGTGGCGGGCCAGCACAGCGGGAAAAAAGGATTTGTGACCGGCAGCAGGGGCGCTTTCTGCAGGACCCAAAGCCGGGAGGGAAGGCAGGAGATCCGTAGTTTTATTGGGCAGGTCTTCGAGCAGCCTTTTATGTCCTGTACGCCAATGGTTTTTCCTTCGTCATCTTTCCCGATGATCAGCGCGCTGCTGTGCGCATTGGCATAGCCGCGCAGCCATTTCAGCTATTCGTCCCGCCGTGACTCTTTCCATTCGGGGTCCTGATGCTTGGGCACTCTGTCTTATCTTTCTGCTTTTCCCAGCTGCCCCATCAGCTCCTGAAAGCTTTCCAGCGCGCTTTGCAGGTTTTCGATGATATCCGCTGCCAGCACGTCGGGGGAGGGCAGATTATCCAGATCGGCCAGGGATTTGTCCTTGATCCAGAAGATGTCCAGGCTCGTCTTGTCCCGCTGCAGGATTTCGGAAACGTCGAATTTGCGAAAGCGTCCGTCGGGGTTTTCCTCGCTCCAGGTTTCGGTGCGCTCGAAGCGGTTTTCCGGGTGATAGCAGGCGATGAAATCCTGCAGGTCGGAAAACTGCATGGGATTCTGTTTCAGGGTGAAG
>CADBNW010000113.1 GCA_902796025.1 uncultured Eubacteriales bacterium | reverse complement strand
TTTTTCCCGTGTATAATATATAGATGCTTGTACCCGTAGCTCAGCTGGATAGAGCGTTGGACTCCGACTCCAAAGGCCGCTGGTTCGAATCCAGTCGGGTACGCGTAAAAAGCCTGTAAGCAGTTTGAGAATATCTGCCTACGGGCTTTTTGATAGAAAACCATTCCTTTTTATTCGCTTATTCCACTGAAATGCTGTCAAATGGCTGTCGCCTTTCCTTTTACGCCAGTCGATATCGCTCTCCTGTACGCGTGCGAACCGTCCCGCTCCTTCGCCCACTAAAACAGATCCAGCATGCTGTCCAGGTAAATCTCCTCCCGGACCTTCAGCTGATATTCAGGCCTGGTCATATAGTAGAGCAAAAACTCCAGCACGATGGCGCTGCCGAGGCTTCGGCCCTCGAGCTTGAAGTGGCTTATGCCGTTTGGCAGGAAGATGTTTTGGATCGCGTCGATCCCGATAAAGCCCGGGTTTTCCATCGCGTCGGAAAAGCAATAGCCCCTGCTTCTATTAGGCGAGGCGCACAGATGCTCCGGGCAGTCCTCGCCCAGGTTTTTCCGGCTCACGTTTTCGTAGCAGGCCCTGCGCTCGGGACAATCAAACCAGCAGCATTCGTTGCACAGGAGCTCCACCTTGTCCTTAAGGGCCTTAGGCAGCGCAAAGAGGCGCCCCCGCTCCCTGTTCAGCCGAAAATCCGGCACTACAAAGCGAAACTCGTCCCGCCGAAGCTCCTTTTCCAGCAGCGAAAACTCCGTAAGCACCTTGGTCGTAGAGGACACAAAGTAAAAGCCGGGATAGTTTTCCCTAAGATAAGACAACAGCAGGTCGGAGTGGAGGATCACGCCGTTTTGAACGGGGCCGCCCTCAAACAGGGCGCACAGCTTGTTGCATCTGCGGTCGGACAGGTGCTCCGGCCGCAAAAGGGAATTGCTGAAGGTGAGCCGCGCAGAGATCTTATACTCCCGCATCAGCGCCGCGACCTCACGGGGACTTGCGTCGCCAAAGCCCACGCGCCCTCCGCCCCACAGGCAATCCGCTGGCGCGCCGTAGATGGAGCCGATCTCGCACCAGTCGTAAAAATACTCCCTGTGCCCGTAAAACAGCGGCAGGAAGCGGCGGTACAATTCCACAAATTCAAACAGGCCGGGCAGATGGTAAAAGGCCTTCGCGTTTACCGCGTTGGGGTTTTGAACGGCGCTGATCGTCATTTTTTCTCCACACCCGCTTCCATCTTTTCGCGCAGGCCCCGGGCGGCGTCAAGCAGCCTTGCCAGGATCGCGTCGCGCTCGCCGTCCGGGGCGTTCAGGCTCTGGTGGTGCGCCTCCAGCACGCAGTCGCCCGCGTAGCCGATTTGTTTAAGCGTATCCGCAAAGGCGTCCCAGTCCACCGTGCCGTCCCCGGGGATCAGGTGCTCGTCCGCGGCGGTGCCATGGTTGTCCTGTATGTGCAGGGACAAAGGCGCCACGGCGCAGTCCTTCAGCACCTCCGGGCGAAAGCCGAAGCAGTTGGCGTGCCCCGCGTCGTAGCACCAGCCAAAGAATTCCGAGTCCACCCGGCGCACCAGCTCCGCGATCACTCTCGGGTCGCGGGACGCGCCCGAGAGCAGGTTCTCGGACAGGATGACCACTCCGCAGGCGCGCGCCTCGTTAAGCCAGGGGGTGATAGCGCGGATGTTTTCACTGATAAACTCCTCCGCGTCGTCAAAGCGGCGGCCGCCGCAGCCGCACACCGGGTGCAGCACCATGTATTTTGCGCCCAGCGCCGACGCAGTTTGCAGCGAGCGGGAGATGACCGGGTGCTCGCCCGCCTCCGCCGGGGCGTGCGCGTGGGTAAAGGGTATATCAAGCTCCTGCGCGCGCTTTTTAAGCGTCCTGGCCCAGGACAGGGGATCTTCTCCCATAAAGGGGCTGTCCGGCGCGTCGCACCAAAAATCCAGCGCCATGTCCTGCGCCTCAAAGCCCAGGCGCTTCAGCCGCTCCATCGCCTTCTCCGCGGGATAGCCGGGTTCAAACACCGAGGTGGTGGTCACGATCCGCATGCTCATAGCTTATCCTCCAAATAGCGCCTGGGCGCTCGTTCGTCCCCGCTATGTTGGCACAAAGACGGGGGCTTTGTCAATACCCGTTTGCAGATTTCTTCTGTCCCACCCCCTTGGTTTGATTGTGCAAAGATTGACTTATAGAAGCAAAAATGCTAAAATTTCAAAAACGCCGCGGCCCGAAAACAGGCGGGCAGCGCCGCAAAACGGATCTTTGAGGAATGAAAAGGCGATGCTGCGGAGCAAGCAAAGGGATTTTTACGGCAACGAATTCTGGGGCGGCGAATTGAACGGCCAGGCCATCATCATGGACCGCGTCACCGACGAGCGGGGCGACAGCTTCTGGCAGGGGGAGCAAAACGGCAAGGCCTACATCGCCCATCCCCTCACCCGCTGGACGGGCGAGGACAGCGTCGAGGTGCGCATAGGCCTTCGCGGCGCGCCCCGCCCACAGCGCCCAGCCCCCGGCGGGCAAGCTTCCTTCCGGGGAGCCGACTGGTTTGCGCTGCTTTTGATCGCAGCCGTCTCCGCGTTCATATTCTATATCGTCTGGAAGAGCATTTTGAAAAGCGACGCGGTCGAGGTGCCGATCATCGCCATTGTGAGCTCCGCCATTGGCGCGTTTTTCGGCTTTCGCAGCGCAAGGGCCCTGCAAGACGAGGGCGTAGCCCCCTTTATGGCGGGCTTAAGCACTTGCTGGCTGATCTCCGGCGCGCTGTTTTTCGTGATCTCTCTGGTGTGCACCCTGCTGCCCACCTCCGCCGAGATGTACGCGCGCTTTTCCCTTGGCACGCTGCTTGGCATCGCCCTCATCTCCGCGCTCATGAGCGGTTTGCCGGCGGTGCTCACCGGCCTGCTCTGCCAGGCCGCCACCTGGCTAAAAAGGCGCTGAGGTTTTTTGCATCAGGACCGCAAAACCTTTCTTTCGTTCTTGCCATACACGACAAAAAACAGTATAATAAACCAGATTCTTTTTTATTCGGAGGGCTATTATGAAACGGATCGGCGTATTGACCAGCGGCGGAGACGCGCCTGGCATGAACGCGGCGGTGCGCGCGGTAGTGCGCACAGCGCTGATGAACGGCATGAGCGTAGTGGGCATAAAAAGGGGCTATAACGGCCTGTTGATGCGCTCGCTCACCAGCAGCGACGATTATATCGAAATGAACGCGCGCAGCGTGTCCGGCATCATCCATAAAGGCGGCACCGAGCTTATGACCGCAAGATGCCTGGAGTTCTACAAGCCCGAGATCCAAAAGCAGGCCGTGCGGAATGCCAAAGCCCTGGGGCTAGAGGGCATCGTGTGTATCGGCGGAAACGGCACCTTCAAGGGCGCGGAGGCCCTCAACAGCTGGGGCCTGAACGCCGTGGGCGTGCCTGCCACCATCGACAACGACCTGTGCTATACCGAGTTCACCATCGGCTTTGATACCGCGCTGAACACCGCCGTGGAGGCGGTCAACCGTCTGCGCGATACCGGCGACGCCCACGAGCGCGCCTCCATCCTTACCGTCATGGGGCGCGACTGCGGCGATCTTGCCATCCACACGGCCCTGGCCTGCGGCGCGGAGGCCGCTATCGTGCCGGAGGTGCCCTGGAGCATCATAGAGCTCGGCGAAACAGTGCACAAGGGCGTGGTCAGCGGAAAGCGCTCCACCATCCTGATCTTCGCGGAGGGCGCGCAGGCCTCCATGAAGGAAAACGTAAAGGACCTAAGAAAGGAGTTCCCAAAGCTCCACATCAACAGCGACAAGCTCTCCTCCTCCCAGTTTGCAGAGATCGTGGAGGCCGTAAGCGGCCACGAGACCCGCGCCACGGTGCTTGGCTACACCCAAAGGGGCGGCTCCCCCACCGCGAACGACCGCATCCTGGCCACCCGCACCGGCGCGTACGCTACAGAGCTTTTGCTCAATGACATCGGCGGCCGGGCCGTCGGCATCAAGGGAAACAAGATCATCGACGTGCCCCTGGAAAACGCTATGGACGGCACCACCTTCGAGCCGGACTTCTACGAGCTGGTGGGCGTCACGGGGTATATTAGGAAGTAGCTGTTAGCGATTAGCTGTTAGCTATTAGCTATTAGCTATTAGCTTTTAGCTGTTGGTGGAAGCTTTTGGTCGGAAGCCTGGTTCCGCGCTGCGGGCTGGTCTGTTCGGAGCCAGACTTTGGCCTCGCGCTTTTCGCAATATGCGCGCTATACAAAAATGTTAGAGGATGCCCGAGACGCCTGCGCCTGCCGCATCCAGACCGAGCCGTAAACACACGCAAAGGAGGCCGTGACCCTTGCCGTCAACGCAAACGCTTTCCCAGCCCCAGGTCAAGGGCGGGCTGCTGCGCTACATCATCCCATTTTGGCTGGAATGGAGCGAGCGGGAGGGCTTTGCCCAGTGCGTACGAAAGCTGGACGAGAGCGGGCCGATTCCGATCGAGGAGTTTGAGCCCTGGCACCACCTGTACGAGTACATTCTGGACTGCCTCCGGCCGGACGGCGGCGGCGCGCCGCTGGGCCGCGCGTGGACCTGCCCGCTGCCGGAGCGCATCAGTCTGCACTGCGATAAGCCAAAGGCCCCTATCGCCTCCGCATTCGTGGAGACGGCGGGGCTTATGCTGTTTACCACGGGGGTGGGCTTTTTCTGGTTCGACATCAGCGACGAAGGGGGCCGGATGAAGCACCTTGGGGCCTGTCAGCTGTCCGAGGCGTTATGGCTGCAGCAGCATTTGAGCACCGCCTGGAACGAGCGCTACCCCACCAGCTTCCTCCTGGGCGGGGAAAAGCTCAGCCCCCTTTTGTGGGCGCGAAACCTACTTAGCAGCCTCCTTCAGCAGCAGGTATACTTTTTCGACAGCAAGGAGCTGGACGGGGTCAGCATTCCCTACCGCCTTTTGCACTTTGCGGACGCTGTGATCTCCGGCCCGGACGATCAGCCCCTCTCCACCCGCTGCTGCCAGCTGGCGCGGGGCTTTGGCTATAAGTCCATCCCCGCAAGGGAGGTCTGCACGCGCAGCTTTACGGCCTTTGAAGGCACCTGCATCCACGTGGGGCGGGAGGGCTGCGCCTATATGGCAAACGACTCCGCACCCGTCTTCAGCAAAAGCGACTTTCTGGGCCGCTACGAGCGCTGCTATTTCTGGATCTATCTTTTGATGCTGCAGCAGTCCTACGCCCTGAAGCTCTTTGCCCGCCGCATTTCGGAGAGCACCTCCGCCGATCCCGACGCGGACGCGGAGGATACGAACCGCCTGCTATTGGAGATCACGGGCTTTTTGGTGCGCAACGAATTTGCCAGCGTCAGCGACATTGACCACATCAACGATTTTTACCGCTATGGCCGGGCGCAATTGAACATCCAGGAGGAAAGCCGCACCCTGCACGACGGCCTGAACGCCATCACCCAATTGCGCAACAGCACCCGCCAAAAGCAGGAGGATCAGCGCGAAAAGCAGGCCGACGACCGGCTGGAATGGGCGCTAGCGCTGCTGGCGCTGCTTGCCGTGATCTCCGCCGTCTGCGACAGCGTGGGCCTGATCACCGGCATCCTGGATGCAAGCCTGCGTGGCGGCTGGTGGGTCGCCGTGGGCTTTATGTGGCTGGTGGTCGCGGGCATCGTATTTTTGGCGTTTCGCCTGTTTACAGGAAGGGGACTTCCGCAAATGCACTTTAAACACCGCCGCAAAACGGGGAGGAAGCAATGCCGCTGATCACGATTACCGGAGTGGGCTCCGAATTGCAGGGCGTGGGACGCCTGGAGGACGGGCGCGCGGTGTTCGTGCCCGGCGCGCTGCCGGGCGAGGAGGTGGAGGCGCAGCTTCTGTCCGTAAAGGAGCGCTACGCCCTTGGAAGGCTCACGCGCGTGCTCTCGCCCTCACCCGAGCGCGTTGCGCCGGACTGCCCCTGGTATGAAGCCTGCGGCGGCTGCCGCGCGCGCCACATGCGCTATGATTGCGAATTAAAGCTAAAGCGGGAAAAGGTGCGAAACGATCTGACCCGCCTTGGCGGGCTTAAGGATCCCACGGTGCACGACACCCTGCCCTCGCCCAGCCAAAATGCTTACCGCGACAAGGCGGGATTTGCCTGCCGGGACGGTCGGGCGGGCGTAACGCGCGAGGGCACGAACGAGCTTACGGAGGTTGACAGCTGCCTTTTGCAAACGCCGGGCGTCAACCGCCTTCTGTCCCTTGCAAGGCCGCTTGTAAAGCGCTTCCCCGCGTGCTGGCTGGTCTTACGCGAAAACGCGGACAAGGAGCTCATGCTGATCGTGTCCGTCCAGCAAAACTGCGACATAAAGAGAGAAGCGCTTTCCCTTATGCAGCAGGAGCCCCGCCTGAAAAGCGTGCAGCTTTGCCTGCTGAAGCCCCGCCCCGCGCACGCGCTGGACGGCGTTTGCCGCTGCGTCGCGGGTGCGGCGTCGCTTAGCGAAACGCTGCTGGGGCTAAAGTTCCGCCTCTCCCCCCTCTCCTTTTTTCAGGTGAACCGCGCCCAGGCCGCAAAGCTCTACGAGCTGGCGCTTGACTTTGCAAAGGCCGGGCCCAATGTGCGCATCGCGGACGTCTACTGCGGCGCGGGCACCATAAGCCTGTGCGCCGCCGCGCGCGGCGCGCAGGTGACCGGCATCGAGATCGTGGCCCCCGCCGTGGAGGACGCGCGCTTCAACGCCCGCCAAAACGGCCTTGGCGAGCGGGCGGAATTTTTGCAGGGAGACGCCGCCGAGATCTATCCCCGCCTTTTGCGCAGCCGGGGCTTTGACGCCGTGATCGTCGATCCCCCCAGAAAGGGCCTCGCCCGCCCCGTGGTGGACGCGCTGATCGCCGCCCCCGCAAAGCGCCTGGTCTACATCTCCTGCGACCCCGCCACCCTCGCCCGCGATATAAAACTCCTGACCGCAAGCGCCTACCGCTTCGAGCAGGCCATCCCGGTAGACATGTTCCCCGGAACGCAGCACGTGGAGACGGTATGCTGCTTGTACCACCAAAAGAAAGAGTTCATATCAGTACCCTATGAACCGAAAGATGCAAGCCATCTAAAACAG
>CADBNW010000112.1 GCA_902796025.1 uncultured Eubacteriales bacterium | reverse complement strand
CCCACACTTACGAAGGAGTCAATCGACTATGAACAAAAAAACATTCCGTAATCGGTGCTTTATCCTGGCGCTGATTTGCATGCTTGTGTGGACAGGCTTTGCTCTTGCGGAAAACCTCGGCAGCGACAGCCCTGCCTCCGATATGGTAGACATCGAAACGCTGGATACCAAAACGGAGCAGGTCAAAGATACGTCCACCGACGTTGTACGTGAGACGAATGCCGACGGCGACCCTGTGATCAGCATAGGGGAGGGCATCAGCAAAATCGCCTCCTCCACCGGCATTGCAAACGGCGACTGGCGAGAGTATCTCATGATCGGCATCGCCTGCCTGCTATTGTATCTGGCCATCGTAAAGCAGTTCGAGCCGCTTTTGCTTTTGCCTATCGCCTTTGGCATGCTGCTTGCGAACCTGCCCATGGCAGGCCTTGGCTCCCACACCGGCCCGTCCTACACTTTCTACAATTCTCTTGAGCAGGCCGTTGCCGAAGCGGCGCGCCTGGGCAAGGAATCCAGCGATATCATTCCCCGCTACAACGAGCTTACGGGCCTTGTGCAGTATTCCATCCAGACCTCAAACGGCGGATTGCTTTACTACCTGTATCTCGGTGTAAACAAGGGCATCTACCCGCCGCTCATCTTCATGGGCGTCGGTGCCATGACGGACTTTGCGCCTCTGATCGCCGATCCCAAGAGTCTGCTGCTTGGCGCGGCTGCGCAGCTGGGTATCTTTATCACCTTCATCATCGCCAAGGCATCCGGTGCCTTTACCGCTGCTGAGGCAGGCGCCATCGGCATCATCGGCGGCGCGGACGGCCCCACGGCCATCTTCGTCACCACAAAGCTTGCGCCAAATCTCCTTGGCCCCATCGCCGTTGCGGCGTATTCCTACATGGCTCTGGTCCCGGTCATCCAGCCTCCCATCATGAAGGCCCTGACCACGGATGCGGAGCGCCGCATCCGCATGCCTCAGCTGCGCCCCGTCAGCAAAACGGAGCTGGTCATTTTCCCGGTGCTCGTGACCATCATCGTTTCCCTGCTGCTTCCTGACGCTGCTACGCTGATCGGCTGCCTCATGTTCGGCAACCTCCTCAGGGTTTCCGGCGTGACCGAGCGTCTCAATAAGACCGTGCAAAACGAGCTTTGCAACATCGTCACCATCTTCCTTGGCATCACCGTCGGCGCAACCACCAAGGGCTCTGAATTCCTCTCCGTGCAGACTGTGCTGATCATCCTCATGGGCGTATTCGCCTTTGGCTGCGGCACTGCGGGCGGCGTGCTCATGGGCAAGATCATGTGCAAGCTCACCCACGGCAAGGTAAACCCCCTGATCGGCTCTGCGGGCGTTTCCGCCGTTCCTATGGCGGCGCGCGTTTCCAACAAGGTGGGACAGCAGTACGATCCCGGCAACTTCCTGCTGATGAACGCCATGGGTCCCAACGTGGCCGGCGTCATCGGTTCCGCAGTTGCGGCTGGCGTCATGATCGCGCTGTTTGGCTGATAAACTTTCGTATTGGAGGAAAGACTTATGGGAAAGGTAATGATCACCGATACCATCCTGCGCGACGCGCATCAGTCCCAGGCCGCTACCCGTATGCGCACCGAGGACATGCTGCCGGCGTGTGAAATATTGGATAATGCGGGCTATTATTCTTTGGAATGCTGGGGCGGCGCGACCTTTGACAGCTGCCTGCGCTTTCTGAATGAGGATCCCTGGGTAAGGCTTCGCAAGCTCAAGGAAGCCATGCCCAAAACCAAGCTTCAGATGCTCTTCCGCGGCCAGAACATTCTGGGCTACAAGCACTATGCCGACGACGTGGTAGACGAGTTCGTCCGCCTGTCCATCAAAAACGGCATCAACGTCATCCGCATTTTTGACGCGCTGAACGACCCGCGCAACCTGAAACAGGCCATCGACGCCACCAACAAATATCACGGCATCTGCGAAGTGGCGATGAGCTACACCATCTCTCCCGTCCACAGCGAGGAGTACTTCGTCGAGAAGGCTCTTGAATATGAGCGCATGGGCGCGCAGAACATCTGCATCAAGGACATGGCAAACCTCCTTCTGCCTTACGCCGCCTACAGTCTGGTGAAAAAGCTGAAGCAGGCCCTGAAGCCCGACACCCTCGTTCACATGCACACCCACAACACCACCGGCACCGGCGACATGGTCAACCTGAAGGCTATCGAGGCTGGCGTAGACATCGTGGATACTGCTTTGTCGCCCCTTGCCAACGGCACCTCTCAGCCCGCGACTGAGTCGCTGATCGCGACCCTGCAGGGCACCGAATACGATACCGGCATTGATCTTGGCGAGCTTACCAAGGCTACCGAGCATTTCCGCAAGGTCGCCGATAAGATGAAGGCCGAAGGCATCCTGGATCCCAAGGTGCTGAACGTTAACGTCAAGACCCTGCAGTATCAGGTCCCCGGCGGCATGCTCTCTAACCTCATCAAGCAGCTCAAGGACGCCGGCAAGAGCGACAAGCTGGACGAGGTCCTGGCAGAGGTACCGCGCGTGCGCGCCGATTTCGGCTATCCGCCGCTGGTAACACCCACCTCTCAGATCGTCGGCACTCAGGCTGTCATGAACGTCATCACCGGCGAGCGCTACAAGATGAACCCCAAGGAGTCTCAGGGCCTCATGCGCGGCGAATACGGCCAGCTGCCCGCTCCCGTAAATGAGGAAGTGCGCCGCAAGGTCATCGGCGATCAGAAGGTCATCACCTGCCGTCCCGCCGACCTGCTCGAGCCCGAGCTTGAGAAGTATCGCAAGGAATGCGCCAAGTGGTACACCCAGGAGGAGGACGTGCTCTCTTACGCCCTGTTCCCGCAGGTCGCGCCCAAGTTCTTCGAGTACCGCCAGGCCGAGCAGCTCAAGCTCGATACTTCTGTGCTGGACAAAAAGAACAACGCAATGCCCGTGTGATCCACATTTTATCAAACCGCATCGACTTGCTTCGGTGCGGTTTGTTTGATATCAGGAGGTGCTTACCATGACCAGGCTGCCCGCTTTGCCTTTGATCACCGCCGATCCTTATTTTTCTGTCTGGATGCCTGCCGACAAGCTGACCGACGCCGACACCGCGCACTGGTGCGGCATAAAGCAGCCCATTTGCGCCTATGCCACGATAGACGGGCAGAAACTGCGCATCCTTGGAGCGGGAGGCGCTCCCGCAATGCCCACGTGCGACCTAAGCGTCACGCCCTGCACGACGCGCGCGGTGTATCAAACCGAAACTGTCGCCCTGTCGCTAAGCTTCACTATGCCCATCCTTCCGGACGATCTCGACCGCGCGTCCACGCCGATCTGCCTGATCGACTTAAGCGTTTGCAGTCTGGACCATAAGCAGCACAGCGTCCAAATCGATTTTGAGTTCACAGACGAGCTTTGCTGGAGAGGGGAGTGGCACCCGGAAATCGCCGCCTATCCCATGAAGTACCCTGATCTCAATATGATGAGCATCGGCCGCCTGGAGCAGAAGCTGCTTTGCCACAGCGGAGACAGCATCACCATCGACTGGGGCTATCTGTATCTCGGCAGCGAAGGGGGAGAGCTGTGCTATAACGGTAAGGCGCTGTGCCTTACGCAGACTCTCGTTTGCACAGAGCAGCCCGCCCGCATGCGCTTGCTGGCAGGATACGACGACATCGCCTCCATCCTGTATTTCGGCCTTCCCTGCAAGGCCTGGTATGCCAGAAACGGCAAGACCTTCCCTTGTGCCATGCGCGAAACCATGGCGCAGTTTGACGAATTGCTCGCCAAATGCGCCGCATTGGACGAAAACATCTTAAAGGAGGCGCGCGCAATCGGCGGGGAAGACTACGCGCTCATCACCTCCGCCGCGTACCGGCAGGTATTTGCCGCGCACAAGCTCATCGCAGACAGGGAAGGCAACATGGTCTTTATCTCCAAGGAGAACAATTCCAACGGCTGCGCGGGTACGGTGGACGTAAGCTATCCCTCTACGCCGATGCTGCTTAAGTTCTTCCCCGAGCTGGTAAACGCGATTTGCCGCCCGGTGCTGCACTTTGCAAAGACCGACGTGTGGAGTTACGATTTTGCCCCGCACGACGTCGGGCGCTATCCCATCATCAACGGCCAGGTCTATGGCGCGGACCGCACGATGGACGTGCGCAGAAAGCCCGCCCATCAGCCGCCCTATTATCTAATGCCTGCAAAGCCCGAGCGCTACAGCTTCCGCAGTCAGATGCCCGTAGAGGAAAGCGGCAACATGCTGATCATGCTCTACGCCGCCGCTCAGTTTACCGGCGATACGACGCTGGCCAGGGAAAACCTTGACCTGTGCGAAAAGTGGGTGCAGTATCTGATCGAATACGGCGAGGATCCCGGCGAGCAGCTGTGCACCGATGATTTTGCGGGGCATCTTGCACACAACGTCAACCTCTCCGCAAAGGCCATGGTGGGCGTTGCCTGCTACGGAAGGCTATTGCAGCTTCTGGGCAAGGATGGCAGCGCCTATCAGGACATGGCGCAGAAGATGGCCAAAAGCTGGCTTCAGCGCTGCGCTAAGCCCGTAGGCACGGCGCTTACCTTTAACGGGGACGGCTGGAGCATGAAGTACAACCTCGCCTGGGACAAGGTCTTTGACCTTGGATTGTTTGACGATGCGTTCTACGATTCTGAGACCCGCTCGTACTTAAAGCGCATAAACGAATACGGTCTGCCGCTCGACAACCGGGCCGTTTATACCAAAAGCGACTGGGAACTGTGGTGCGCTTCTCTTGCGCGCGATAATGAGGTGCGAAAGGCCATCATTGCGCCCGTCGCAAGGTTTCTCAGGGAAAGCCCGGACAGGGTCGCCTTCTCGGATTGGTACTACACCGATTCCGGCAAGCATGTGCAGTTTATCGCCCGAAGCGTACAGGGCGGCCTGTTTATGCCGTTCCTCACCAAATAAAAAGCCTGCGCCCGCGGCTCATCGGCCGCGGGCGCAAGATTTAATTAAAAACGTTACTGTAGATCCAAATCCCTGCAAATATCCAGTGTCGCAAAGTAGTCCTTTGGCGTCTCCGCGCGGCGGATCAGCTCAAAGCTTCCGTCCTTTTTCAAAAGGATCTCGGCGCTGCGCAGTCTGCCGTTGTAGTTATAGCCCATGCTGCGCCCGTGTGCGCCGGTATCGTGCAAAACGAGATAGTCGCCGATCTCCGCCTTCGGCAGCGGCCTTTCCACGGCAAACTTATCGTTGTTCTCGCATAGTGACCCCACGACGTCGTAAACTTCTTCCACCGGTGCCGTCTTCCTGCCCGCGATGGTGATATGATGGTAAGCCCCGTACATTGCCGGGCGCATCAAGTCCGCGGCGCAGGCATCCACGCCAAGATAGTTGCGATACGTCTTTTTGGTGTGGATGATTTTTGTCACCAACCAGCCTGCCGGGCCGCTCATGTACCTACCCAGTTCGCTTGCGATGCGCACATCTTCCATGCCCGCCGCCCGCAGGATCTCATCATACTGGCGCTCTACGCCGCTTCCGATCTTTGCGATGTCCGCTTCATCCTGCTCCGGACGGTAGGGGATCCCGATGCCGCCGGACAGGTTGATCATAAATATCCTGCAGCCAAGCTGTCGCACCAGATCCCGCGCAAGCTCCATCAGGATGCGCGCGTTCAAGGGATAATAGCTTTCATCCGTGGTATTGCTCGCCAAAAATGCGTGCAGGGCAAATTCCTGTACGCCAAGGCGCATGCACTTTCTAACTGCCTCAAAAATCTGCTCCCGCGTCATGCCAAATTTGGCCTCGCCCGGATTTCCCATAACAAAGGTGCCGATCTTAAGCTCGCCGCCGGGATTGTACCTTAAACAAAGCTTATCCGGCATCCCGCACTCGTCATTCAAATAATCGATCATGCTGATGTCATCAAGATTGATGATCGCACCCAGCTTTTTTGCATAGGCAAATTCACCAGCCGGCGTTTCATTTGAGGAAAACATGATCTCCTCGCCGCGAAAGCCCATCGCCTCCGCAAGCTTCAGCTCGCACCAGCTTGCGCAGTCCACGCCGCAGCCCTCGCGCTGAAAAACGCGGATCACGCCGGGCGTAGGGCAGGCCTTAACCGCAAAATACTCCTTAAAGTCCGGGTTCCATTGAAACGCGCGCTTCAAAAGCCGGGCGCGCTTTTCAAGCTCCGCCTCGCTGTAGAGGTGGAAGGGAGTGGGGAAGACCTTCGCTATTTTTTGGATCGTCTCAAGAGGGGGCGTATGCTTAATATTCATCGTTATTCACCTCATGTGCATAATTATACTCACAAAGCACGGCGCGTCAATGCAAATAAATGCTTTCTTTTTGTAAACATACAGGAATTTGGATTTGCGTGTCGAATTATTTATTTGAATGGAGGATCGTGAACTATGTTTATTGCCGACTCACACTGCGATACGCTCTACGCCCTTGCCAAGGGCAGCGAACTATCCGGACTCATGGTCAACAGGGATAAAATGCTGGCCGGCGGCCTTACGCTTCAGACGCTTGCTCTGTTTACCGGTTCAAAGGGAACCAACGGCACCGCCTATCAGGACGCCATCGACATGCTTGCCTGCAAAGATCAGCTTGGCATCGATATCTATTTGGGCAAATTGCCGGACAAATACCCCGAGGTGCCTTCCGCGGTCATCTCGATAGAGGGCGGCGAAGCCCTCGAGGGGCGCATGGATCGCCTTTACGAGTTTTACCACATGGCCGGTATACGCATGATCGCCCTTACCTGGAATTTCGAAAATGAAATCGGCTATCCGGCAAAGCTCGGCCCAAAGCCCGGCTTAAAGCCCTTTGGCCTTGCGCTGCTTAAGGAAATGGACAGCCTCGGTATCTACGCCGACGCCTCCCATCTGAACGAAGCGGGATTTTGGGACATCTGTGAACACATGTCCCTTCCGCCGATTGCAAGCCATTCCAACTGCCGCGCGCTGTGCGACGTGCCGCGCAATCTGACCAACGACCAGATCAAGGCCATCATCGCGCGCGGGGGATACATCGGCATCAATTTCTACACCAATTTCCTGACCAGCAGCGGAAAGGCCACCCTGGATGACGTGCTACGCCACATCGATGCCATGTACGATTTGGGCGGTGAGGATGTCGTAGGCCTCGGTTCGGACTTCGATGGCATCGAAAAATGGCCCGAGGGGCTCTCCAACGCCTCTGAATTTCCCAACCTGATAGAGGCGCTGCTACGGCACGGCTATACCGATGCCCAGGTCGAAAAGCTGGCGCACGGCAATTTGTGGAATCTTCTTAAGCGCGCGGACGCGCTGCGCAAGTATGACGAAGCATAAGCGCCTGCCCAAAACGATCCTTGCGCTGCTAATCGCTGCCGCTTTTGTCGTTGCCTATATCCTTAGCGGCAATCTTGCACCCATAGACAGCGCCGAACGCAGCTATTCGGTATACGCCTCGTGCTATCCCGTCTACGCCTTAAGCAGCCTGATCCTTAAGGACGTCCCCGGCATCCGGCTATTTCAGCTTACGCAGCCGACGGCGCGCGGGCTTGGTGATTATGCGCTTTCAGACTGGGACTGCGCGATCCTGTCTCATGCCGATGTCGTGATCACCCTTGGCGGCGGTTACGAGGCCTTTGCCAACGAGCTTTTAAGCGGCAGCAGTATCTGCATCACGCTGCAAAGCGCGCTGCCGCTTATGAGCCTGCCACAGGATACAATCGTCTATGGCAGTAACTCCGAAGAACGTGCGCCCGTCCCGTGGCTGCATCTTTCTGCAGAAGGCGCTATGGAATTGTGCGAAGCCCTGTGCGCCAATATGTGCACCACTGACGAAGCCTGCGCAAGCATGTATATCGCAAACCTGAACGCCTGCTATGATCAGCTAAGTGCAATGCAAACTACAGCCCAAGATACGAAAGCGCTAAGGGGCGTAAACGTTGCGCTGATGCACGAGGCGCTTTTGTACCCGGCAAGCGACGCCGGAGCCAATATAGTATATTCGATTGATTGCAAGGAAGCCCAGGCGCTTTTGCCGCAGGAGCTTTCCGAAGTGATCGATCAAATGCACAGCGCAAACGCGCAGGCCGTGCTCGTCGACCGCTTCTGCGATCCTGCGCTCGTCCAGGCGCTTACAGCGGCCAGTCTACCCGTGATACGCCTGGATCTCATGTGCGATATGGATCCCTCGTATGGCGCGCAGGGCTATTTTGACGCGTTTTACAATAATCTGAAAGCGATCGAGGCATTTGCCGATGAATAAAGTGATCATCTATACCGACGGCGCGTGCTCGGGAAATCCCGGCCCGGGCGGCTGGGGCGCGGTGCTACTGGCAGGCGGCGCGCGCAAGGAGCTTGGCGGCTGGGAAAAACACACCACCAACAACCGCATGGAGCTGATGGCGGCGATCAAGGCGCTGGAGGCGCTCAGGTTTTCCTGCGAAGTGGAGCTGTACTCCGACAGCTCGTATCTCGTAGACGCCCACAACAAGGGCTGGCTGCAAAGCTGGGCAAAAAAAGGATTTGTGCGCGGCAAAGAAAAAACGCCCGTGCCAAATACCGACCTGTGGCAGCGCCTGTTGCAGCTTGAGCAGCTGCACCATATACGCTGGAACAAGGTCAGCGGTCATGCGGGCGTCGAGGAAAACGAACGCTGCGACGAGATCGCTGTTCAGCAGTCCAGACTCGCTGCCGAAGGATGATCATTCGTTCTCGGTATCCGGGTTTTCGGCCGTATCGTCCTGCGCATCTTTAGCGCGCGGCTCGATGCCAAGATGCACATGCGACGCGGCCATGCGCCTTCGATCCTCGCTCATCGCCGCGTAATGCCTGCGCGTGGTGTTGATGTCCGAGTGTCCCAATTGATCGGCCACCAGATAAATGTCGCCGGTTTCGTTGTACAGGTTCGTGCCGAAGGTCGAGCGCAGCTTGTGGGGACTGATGCGCTTTTTCAGCGGCGCGGCGATCGCAGCGTATTTTTTTACCATATTCTGGATGCTGCGGATGTTCATGCGTCGCTTTTGCAGCGACAAAAACAGCGCCTGCTCGTCGCCGGGCGCGGCTTCGATCTCCATCCTGACATCCATATAATCGCGCATCACGGGCAAAACCTCATCCGGTAGATAGAGTATCGCCTGATTTCCGCCCTTGCGCGTCACCAAAAAGCTGCCGTTTTCCAGATTCACGTCGTCGATATCGAGGCCCGCGCATTCGCTTACGCGGATCCCCGTGCCAAGCAGCAGCGTGACCATCGCAAGATCCCGCGCGGCAGTCAGCCTGTGAAAGGCTTTCTGCCGGCCGGAAAGCGCTTCCACGTCCGCAACCGTTTTTAACAATCTTTTAACTTCTTCGATGTCCAGCCGCAGGATCGGTTTTTCATGGCGCTTTGGGGCGTCGACCAGCGCCGTCACGTCGTTTTTTAGCTTTTGCTGCTTGTACATCCATTTGAAGAAGGCGCGCACGGAGTAGAACTTGCGCTGCTTGCCAAGCTCGTGATTGCTGAGCATTTCATCCGCTTCATTAAAGTACAGCGTAAGGTAATCCAGAAACATCGTGATGTCGCGCGCGGTGATCAGCGCAAAGTCGTCGCTCGTCCATGCAAGCATAGGTTTGGTCGAAAACTTTGGATTTTCTTTTTGAAGATACGTGAAGAACAATTTGAGATCCCGCACGTATCCAAGGCGCGTAAGCGGCTGCGTGCTGTCGCTGATCGCAAGAATGTAGTCGTAAACGTCGTTTGGCATCTCGCTAAGCAAAGAGCGCGTATGCTCAACGATTTCCATCCGCCGCTTGTCTGAATAGCTCGTTTTATATGCCATGGGCCGTTTTCCCCCTATTTATTCGTAAAAGCTGACTTTTGCGAATAAATATTTTACCGCTCCGCCCCGCTTTTGTCAATACTTTCCCGTAAAAAACAAGCGCTGGGTTTTCCAGCGCTTGCTATAAAACGTTTTGCTCAGGCTCTTGACGCCAACAGCTCTGCGATCTCCACGCAGTTCGTGGCTGCGCCCTTGCGGATCTGGTCTCCGCAGCACCAAAGCGCGATGCCCTTATCGCCGTTGATCAAGTCGCGGCGCACGCGTCCCACATATACGAGATCCTGATCCGAGGTGTCAAGCGGCGTCGGATAATTTCTGCCGTCGATGTCCTCGGCCAATACGCAGCCCGGTGCCTTGGCGATGGCCTGCTTTGCCTCATCTACGCTGATCGCCCTGTCCAAAAGCAGCTGTACGCTTATGGAGTGCGAGCGCATTACCGGAATTCGAACGCAGGTGCAGCAAACCTTCAGCTCGGGCAAATGCATGATCTTCCGGCCCTCGTTTTGCATCTTCATTTCCTCAGTGGTATAGCCGTTTTCCAGCTCGTCACCGATCCTGGGAATTGCATTGGAAAGGATCTGGCACGGGAAAACCTTGCTGATCTTGGCTTCGCCGGTGTATTCGGCCTTGATCTGCTGCTCCAGCTCCTCGATGCCCTCGCGGCCCGCGCCGGAAACCGCCTGATACGTGCAGGCCACCATCGTTTCGATTTTTGCGATGCGCGCGATACCGCTGATCGCCATAAGCGTCACGATCGTGGAGCAGTTCGGGTTTGCGATGATGCCGTGATGCTGAAAGGCATCCTCCGGATTGATCTGCGGCACTACCAGCGGCACGTCGCTGTCCAGACGGAATGCGGACGAATTATCGATGTACACAGCACCCGCGTCCACGATGGCCTTTGCAAACTTCTTGGACATGGCGTTGCTTACCGCGCCCAGCACAAAGTTCATGCCTTTAAAGGAAGCCTCGGTAGCCTCCTCGATGATCAGCTCCCGCTCTCCGCAATAGACCTTTTTTCCGGCGCTCGATGCGCTGGCCAGCGCTTTGATCTCACCGATCGGAAACTTTCTCTCGTCCAGCACCTTCAGCATTTGCTGGCCTACCGCTCCGGTTGCGCCCAGGATCGCAATGTTCCACTTTTTCATACGGTACCTCTTACAGAATCATGATGAATTTGTCGTCTATACCCTTTAACGCCTCAAACAGCGTCGGCAGCGTCATCGGTTTCGTTTCAAAAAGCACGCAATCCCCTTGCGCTTCGCAGCTTTGCCCAAATCCGTTTAACGCGCCTGCTTTTTCCTTCGGCACGCGGACGTAAAAGCGCAGTTCACACTTGTTTGCAGGTTTTGCGCTTATCAAGCCTTCCGGCAGCATGGAAGAAGCGGGATTTAAGCGTATCGCGTCCAGATCCCGAAGGATGTTCGACGCGGTCGGCAGCTTTCCGGCTCCCTGTCCGCAGAAGGTGAATTCGCCCATTCTCTCCCCGCTGTAGCGGGCAAGGTTGATATTTGTGCGGATGCCCGCTTCAAGACTTCCTTCACTTACCAGTCTTGGCAGTACGTACGCTTCGATTTCGCCCGCGTCGTTTTGGCTGGCGCTTGCGACAAGGCGGATCAGTCCTTTTTTCTTTTTCGCGTATTGGATATCCGCATCGTTCAGACGAGAAATGCCCGATACGCAAATGTCCTCTTCGCGCAAAAGCTTTCCAAAGCCGACAGCGCAGCAGAGGATCAGCTTTCTTAGCGTATCCAGCCCGTCCACGTCGCTGGAGGGATCGCGCTCCGCGTAGCCCAGCCTTTGCGCTTCCTGAAGCGCCTCGCTGTAATCGACCCCTTCAGAAAAGATCTTGTCCAGAATAAAATTGGTGGTGCCGTTCAGTATGCCGCCTGCGCTCGTGATGGGATCGATCGAACGCGCCTGCGCCATGCTCGCAAGGTACGGAATACCGCCGCCGCACGCCGCGCCAAACAGTAGCGCAGCCCCATGCTCCCTGGCCGCCGCGCTCAGCTCCTCTGCGCAGGCGCTGATCAAAAGCTTATTGGCGCTTACATAGCTTTTGCCGGCGTTTATGCATTTTAGCGCATACTCCCTTGCGGGATGGATGCCGCCCATCGTTTCGACCACGCATTCGATGCTCTCGTCGTTTACGATGTCGCCTATGTCCGTAGTCATGCCATCCATCCAGCAGCGGATGTCCAGGATGCGTTTTACTTTGATGTCTTCCCGGCCCTTTAAAAGCTCGTATACGCCAGAGCCGATCGTGCCAAGTCCAAGGATCGCGATGTTCATGCTGTTCTCCGTCAAATTTAACTTGTCCGTCTATCGAAAACACTTGTATTTGAATGGTGAACATTGTATCATAGAAGTGTTTAAATTGCAAGTTATGTTTTGGAGGAAAAGATGTCTGATTTTATTAGCACGCGCGGCCTGGCCCCTGCAGTAAACGCGTTTTGGGCGATCATAAATGGCCTGGCCCAGGACGGCGGCCTCTACGTCCCCGTGAGCCTTCCGGCAATCGATCATAAATCTCTTATGGGCTTAAGCTATCATGAGATCGCAGCAAAGATCTTAAAGGCCTGGTTCAACGACTACGACGAAAACATCCTTTTATCGATGTGCACTAAGGCCTACACCCAGCACTTTTACCACAGCGCGGTGTGCCCAGTTAAAAAGCTAAACGACAGTTGGGTCGTAGAACTCTACCACGGCGAAACCTGCGCCTTTAAGGACGTGGCGCTCAGCATGCTGCCTCAGCTGCTTGCTTTTGCGCGCGCGCAGACAAAAATGCAGGATAAAGTGCTGATTCTGACCGCGACCTCCGGCGACACTGGCTCCGCGGCCATGAACGGCTTTAAGGACGTAGATGGCACTGGCATCATCACCTTTTTCCCGGAAACGGGCGTAAGCCCTCTGCAAAAGCGTCAGATGGTTTGCATGGAAGGAAAAAACGTGCGCGCCTGCGCGGTCCGCGGCAATTTTGACGACTGTCAAAGCGCCGTTAAGCGCGCCTTTGCCGAATTGCCCAAAGCGCCCGGCGTGTCCTATTCCAGCGCCAATTCCATCAATATTGCAAGACTCGTGCCGCAGATCTCCTACTATTTTTCGACCTATCTCACGTTGCTTGAACGCGGCGAATTGAAAAGCGGCGAAAAGCTCAGCTTCATCGTTCCCACGGGGAATTTTGGAGACATTCTTGCCGGGTACTACGCAAAGCGCATGGGTCTGCCGATCGAACGCCTGGTTTGCGTATCCAATGCCAACCGCGTGCTGACCGACTTTATTGAAACCGGCTTTTACGACCGCAGAAGAGCCCTGCAAAAGACCTGTTCCCCGTCGATGGACATCCTGATCTCCAGCAACCTTGAGCGCCTGCTCTACTGCGCCTCGCAAAACGATCCCCAAAGGGTCCGCGCGTATATGAGCGAGCTAAGCCAAAACGGCTGCTATCAGGCAGACGAAAGCGCGATGCGATTCATACGCGAAAGCTTTGACGCCTATAGCTTTATGGACGAGCAGGCCCTTGACTGCATCAAGCATTGCTTTAGCGAAACCGGCTATCTCATGGACCCGCATACCGCTACGGCAGCCTGCGCGCTAAAGCCCTTAAAGGAAAAATACCCCGGGATAAAGCTTGCGCTTTTGTCCACCGCCTCCCCGTACAAGTTTACCGACGCCATGTGCAGGGCCTTAAAGCTTACGCCCCGCGCGGACGTTTTCGATACGCTGCGCGCGCTTGAAGACTTCAGCAAGACCTCTATCCCCTCTCCTCTTATGCGCCTTCAAAGCGCAAAGGAGCGCTTTACAGACGTGATCGATTCCTCCGCATTGAGTCAATACGTGAAGGACATGCAGAATCTGGTGCTGACGATATGAAAAAGTATCTGTATGTAGACTGCGAGGCGCTGCCGGATTATTTTTTGAAGGTCCTGGAAACAAAAAAGCTGCTTGAAAGCGGCAAAATGAAAAACGTGACCGACGCAGCGCGCTTAAACGGCATATCCAGAAGCACGTATTATAAATACAAGGATTACGTGTTTGACGCAGTGCAGCTGCCGCAGGGAAGAAAAGCCGTTTTCGTGCTCTCCTTAAGCCACGAAACGGGCGTGCTGTCAAAGCTGCTTAGCGAGTTCTCCTCCATGGGCGCAAATATCCTCACGATCAGTCAAAGCCTGCCCGTGGGCGAAGAGGCCAGCGTCATGCTGACCGCAGATATTACGGACGTCGTGCTTTCAGATGAAGAAATGCTCGAAAAAATGCGCTCTCTCAAGGGAATCAAGCGCATTGAACTGATTGCAATCGGGTAAAGGATAGTTTTCAGACCGCCGCCATCAGCTCAAGCGAAGCGCTGATGGCCTCGTGCGCATCCTGGCTCAGCATCGTAAGCGAGCCGTGCGGCGCGTTCAGCATGGTTTCACAGGCATAGCTGTAGGCGCTTATCTTGTGCTCTATGGCCTGGGCGCGCTGCTCGGGGTCGTCGGTTTCCACGGCGATCATGGAGACCTCGTCCGTCAGACAGTGGGAAAGGTTCAAAAGAATGCTGCCCAGTTCGTCGGAATAGCGCGCATAGAATACGTTTTCCTGTATGCCTTCGGCGATGGCTTCGCTGGCCATAGGATACATCAGCGCGACCGTCGCCATTTTCATATGGTCGCGCAGCATCACAGCGCCCTCTTTATAGGCGACCTTCAGCATGATGGAGACAAATTCGCTGGAGGCGTCCTTCAGGTAGCTGCTGTAGGTCAGCACGCAGTTGAGCTTTTCGATCCCGGTATAGCCGCGCTCCGCAATAAGTTTGCGGCACTCCTCCGCGTGGTTTTCCACGCGCTTTTCACAAATGGCGTCCAGCAGCGAAAGCTTACTCTCGAAATGGTGGTAAAAACCGCCCTTCGACAGCTTCAGTGCGTCCAGGACATCCTGTATAGAGGTATTCTCGTAGCCCTTGCTGTAAAACAGCCCCTCTGCGGTCTCTATGATCGCGGCCTTGCGTATGTCACCCTTGCGCACGCTGCACACCGTCCGTCTTTGTTTAATAAGTACCAAAGTCTGTAATGCTTATTATACAAAACCGAACTAAGTCTGTCAATATATTTGAGATTGTTTTACGAAATTATTTCACTTATATGTCAAATAT
>CADBNW010000111.1 GCA_902796025.1 uncultured Eubacteriales bacterium | reverse complement strand
GACCACCATCACCGCGCCGGTCGTCCTGTGTATCCGCAACAACGTGGCTCTGTCCATGGGCATGGTGGGCGCGCTGTCCATCGTGCGCTTCCGCACCGCCGTCAAGGATCCGCTGGACACCGCCTACATGTTCTGGGCGCTCACGATGGGCATATTGCTTGGCGCAGGCCAGTTCCTTCTTGCCGCCATCGCGGTGGTCGGGATCGCCGTTGTCATCTTCGTACTGCGCAGCATGCTCAGCAAGGGCGAGGACAGCTACCTGCTGGTGATGCGCGTAAACAGCCAGGGCGAGCAAAACGCCCAGAAGCTGCTGACCAAGGTGCGCTACCAGACCTTAAAGAGCAAGACCATGAACGCAAGCGGCATCGAGCTTACCTACGAGGTGCGTGTGGAAAAGAGCGAAGCCTTCTTAAGCAAGCTCCTCTCCCTGGAGGGCGTAAAGGAAGCCTCCCTCGTGTCCTACAAAACCGAGACCGTCTGATCGGCCTTCCCCCGCCGGCGCTTTGAGCAAAAAGCGCGCAGGGCGGGCAGGGCGTTCCCGTTCCAGGTATAAAGCAGCAGCCAGGCGCTACGTATACGTCTGGCTGCTGTTTTGTATCGTCTGAGCGCTTTTGTTATGTCCCCTGTTTTTCGGCGCGTTCTCTTGCACAAAGCAGGTCCTCCGCCATTTGCAGACCGAGCAAAGCGCAGCTTTTCGCGGAAAGGTTTTGCGCCGCGCCAATGGCGATGCCTGCGCACAGGGCGTCGCCCGCGCCGTTTGTAGAGCAGCTGTGCAGACTTGGCGGTGCAAGCAGCTCGCCCGCTTTTTCGTCCATCGCAAAGACGCCCTTTGCGCCAAGCGAGATGAAAACGCGCCTTGCGCCCATTTTCAAAAGCGCCCGGGCCTGAAGCCTTACGTCTTTTTCGCCCGTCAGCGCTTCGGCCTCAAGCGCGTTTGGCTTGATGGCGTCAAAGCGCTCCATCGCCGGAAGCAGACGGCGGCACTTGTGGGCGCTTACCGCGTCCGCGATCAGGGGGACGCGCGCGCCCCGGGCAAGCGCAAAGATCGTTTCCTCTGCCAGATTTGCGTCGATCACGCAGGCGTCGCAGGCGTTAATCTGCTTTAGGCGGCTGCAAACGCGCTCGGGCGTCAGAAAGCGCGTACATTCCATGTCGTTTACCGCAAGCAGCATATCGCCGTCCGGCCCGTGCAGCGCCATATAGCTGGACGCGCTGCCCGGGGCCTCAAAGGAAAGGCTCAGGTCTATGCCCTGCGCCGCGCAGTCCGCGCGCAGCATATTACCCGCCGGATCGCCTGTAAGCGCGGTCAAAAGCAGCGCTTCGTGCCCCGCCCCTGCGATGCGGCAGGCGATATTTCGCCCAACGCCCCCGGGCGTAAAGCGGATCCTGCCGGGATTGGAGTCCCCCGTGACAGGCTCTGAGGATACGACGCCGGTCACGTCCAGATTCATTCCCCCTGCGACACAAAGCTTCATTTCGCGCCCGCCTCCCAGTCCCTGATGCAGTCGATGAACATGGGCGCGTAGGCCCTGCACTTTACCTCGCCCACGCCGTGCACAGCCAGAAATTCCTGCGCCGTGTGCGGGCGCGTCTTTGCCATGTGGGACAGGGTCGCGTCCGAAAAGATCATGTAGGGCGGCACGCCCCTTTGCCTTGCAAGCAGCATGCGGGTGCGCTTTAAGGCGCTGAGCAGGCTGCCCTCCCCGCTTGCCTTTTCGCTATCCCTGCTCTTTTGCCGCCGGGTCTTTGGCTGCTGCTGGCTGATCAGGATGCGCATTTCGTCCCGTTCGAGCTTCTCCGCCCTTGGCCCCGCGCCGAGCACCGGGTATTCCCCCTGGCTGCGGATGAGCGCGCCCTCCTCCACCATGTGCTCGATCATTTCGTCTACGCTTGCGCGGCTCAGACTTCGAAGCGACCCGTACAGGGGCGTTTTGTTTAGGCCCCGGCTCAGTATCCCTTCGTTTTTGGAGCCCCGCAGGATGTCGATCAGCGTGCCCGCGCCGTAATGGACGCGCATCTCCTTTACAAGCTGCAAAACCAGTTTTGCCGCCTCGCTCGCGTCCACCTGGCGGGTGAGGCCGTCGCACACGGCGCAGCGCCCGCAGCGCTCCGGCGCGCTTTCGCCAAAGTATTCAAGCAGGCTCGCGCGCAGGCACCTGGCGCAGGAGGCGTATCGCTTCATGGCGTCAAGGCGCTGCCTGGCGGCCTTTTTCAGGGTCTCGCGGGCGCGCAGATCCAGCCCGGCCTCCTCCCCCAGGTGCTCGATAAAAAAGCGCTGGGTCACCAGATCCTGCGGCGAATACAAAAGCACGCAGTCCGCCCGCTCGCCGTCTCGCCCGGCGCGTCCCGCCTCCTGATAGTAGCTCTCCGGATCCTTGGGCAGGTTATAATGGATGACGTAGCGCACGTTGCTTTTGTCGATGCCCATGCCAAAGGCGTTCGTGGCCACCATCACGGGCGTTTCGTCCATGGAAAAGGCGTCCTGGCTGCGCCTGCGCTCCTCCTCGTCCATGCCGGCGTGGTACTTTCCGGCGTTTACGCCCTGGGACAAAAGCGCCTGATGCACCTCCTCCACGGTTTTGCGCGTGGCGCAATAGATGATGCCGCTCATGCCCGAATACGTCCGCATCAGCTGCATAAGCGCGTCCCGCTTGTCCGATACGCGAAGCACGCTGTAGTAGAGGTTTGAGCGGTCAAAGCCCGTAACGAGCCGGTACGGGTCGTTTAGGCCAAGCAGGTCAACGATGTCCCCTCGCACCTTGTCTGTCGCGGTAGCGGTAAAGGCGCTCACCCTCGGGCGGCGCGGCAGCGCGGCCAAAAAGCGCGGGATGTCCAGATAGGAGGGCCTGAAGTCCTGCCCCCACTGGGAGATGCAGTGCGCTTCGTCTATGGCTACCAGCGAGATCTCCGTCTGGGCGCACAGGCGCTCAAAGCGGGGCGTCAGCAGGCGCTCGGGCGCGATGTAGATCAGCTTGTACAGCCCCTGCGCGGCGTTGTCCAGCGCGCGGGCGATCTGCTGCTCGCTAAGCGACGAATTGATAAACGCGGCGCTCACCCCAAGCTGGCGAAGCGCGCCCACCTGATCCTTCATAAGGGAAATGAGCGGCGACACCACGAGCGTTACGCCGCCAAGCGCCAGCGCGGGGATCTGATAGCACAGGCTTTTGCCCGCGCCCGTCGGCATGACGCCAAGCACGTCGCGGCCCGCAAGGCAGGCGCTTATGACCTCCGCCTGTCCGGGGCGGAAGTCACTGTAGCCAAACACGCGGGCCAGGATCTCCCTTGCGTCCTCAAGCGAGGGTGCGTCTAAGGGCGGGCAGGAAGGCGGCTCATCTTCCATGCCGCCCGCTTCCTCAAGCGGGACAAAGCGCTTTACACGCTTTCCCTCCACCTGGGTCCTGCCCTGCCACCACGAAAGCGGGCAGGCCTGCGCACAGTCCTGTACGTTTTCGCCGTCATACACCCGGTATACGGCAAGCTCCTCCCCGCTTTCGCTGTGCTGGGCCACGCAGATCAATTCGCACAGCGCGCCGTCATAGCGGCGATAGCGCCCCGGCGCCGGATGCTCCATTGCTGCTGTCATCGTTTATACTCTTCCAGTTTCTTCCTTGAGCGCGCATTCCTTCAGGATCCTGCGCGCGGTGATAAGCGAGGCGCTGCCGCTTTCGCAGGAGCCAAGCGCCTCGTGATGGCGCGCGATGGCCTTCGCATACGCCGCTTCGTCAAAAGAGAGGATGTTTTTTTCAAGCTCCGCGTCGCTTTGGGAAAGCGGGAACGGCCAGCTTGCGATGTCCGTAAAAAAGTCGCGCTCGCGGGTATAGGAGGCAAGGTCGCGGCAGTACAAAAACGCGGGCTTGCCCGCAAGCGACATATCCCAGATCGAGGAGGAATAATCGGTGATCAGCACGTCCGCCGCGCACAAAAGCTCCTGCATGTCCGGGTAGGCGGTAAGGTCCACATCCGCCCTTTGCGCCCCGCTTGCCGCGTGATGCCCACGAAAGGCGATCACCCACGTGCCGCCAAAGCGGGCAGAAAGCGCGCTTCTGAGCCGTTCCACGTCCGGCTGGGCGGCGCTTCCCCCCTCGCGCCAGGTGGGCGCGTAGAGCGCAAGGCGCGCTTCATTCAGCGATAGCTGCTCCCTTACGCGCTTTGCCGCGCTTCGCCACGCGCCCGTGACCAGCAGATCGTTTCGGGGCATGCCGCATTCCAGCACCTCGCCCCGGTAGCCAAAGGCCTCGCGCAGGGTCATCTGCGTAAACGCCCGGGAGGAGGAAAGGTAGAGATCCGCCCCCTCCTGCTGCATGCGGATGTAGTGCCCCATAAGCCCCTTGGGATAGTCCACGCGCTTGTACGCGCCGCCGCCGTGCCAGGTGCGAAGGTAAAACTGCCCCCTGCGCCTTGGCAGGAAGGGCTTGTAATAGGTGTTGGTGCACACGACGCGCGCCGTCAGCGCGCAAAGCAGGAAGCGAAGGCTCCGGTCGCTCAGGACGCGGATGCCCTCCCGCTCCAGAAATCTGAATTTTTGGGGCTCGTGGAATGCCCAGACGATCTCAAGACGCCCGCCGGAAATCGTTTGCAGCGCCTCGCTTACGTATTTGGGATTGCAGGAATACTGCTTTCCCCGAAAGGACAGAAAAAGCACCCGGTTTTTCCGGATGGGCAAAAGCGCAAGCGGGCGCAAAAGCGCCCGCGCGGCATGAGAGGCGACGCAGGAGAGCAGCAACCGGGCGCGGGTCATCGGGCTTTGTCCTCGTATTCCGTCTTCAGGAACAGATGCCCCCGCCTGGCCTCGGGCGGCGGCGGCGTCAGGTAATCGCTGCCGTAGAGCTGCTTAAGATAGCTGTGCGCCTTGTTCGGCAAAAGGCAGGCTTCGCCCTCAAACTCTCCCGTACTTGGCGGCAGAACGCTTTCAAGCGGCAGCGCCTCGCCGATGTAGTGGCGAATGCCCGCGGGGAAGGTGACCCAAGCGCTTTCCTCCCCCTGCGAAAAGCGGTCAAACAGCGCGTACCACTCCTCATAGCTTTTAAAGCTCAGGATGAAACCAAGCAGCAGGCGCAGCCAGTACAGCAGCCTCCTTGGCAGGGTGTCCGACATGTAGGCGCGCGAAACGGGATTTCGGAACTTGTACAGGTATCTGCTTACCGCGCCAAAGGCCAGCGCGTCGCAAAGCAGGCCCTTGAACATGCGCTTCAGCATATTTTCCGGCGCGTACTCCATGGGCACGATGTCAAGCCACGGGCCGGTCGGGGCGGGCGTGCCCGCCTGCATCACCTGCGCATAGCCGCCTGCGCCCTTCAGGCTGATCTTCATAAACAGATTCGTGGGCACGTGCCCCTCGAGGGCCGGGCAGTTCAGTTCATATCTATCGCCGAGCGTTTTGTCAAAAATATTCTTTAAGCGCTCGTAGTCCGCCCGGGGCATCACCGCATCCATGTCGTCGTCCCAGGGGATGAAGCCTCCCTCGCGCACCGCGCCAAGGCAGCTGCCGCCTGAGAGGATGAGACTTAGGCCCTGCTCATCGCACACGCGCTTTACGTCCCGGTAGATGGAAAGCTCCTGCGCGCGAAGGGCGCTGCTCTGTTCGGGCGTAAGCTCCCGAAGCAGCCTTTCGCCCCGGGGCAGCGCGGGCGCTTTGCTTGCGTCTATCGGGGGCGCGGTGTAGGGGCGGGTGTTTTTTCGCAAAAGCTTATAGCACAGGCTGTGAAGCCAGGACGGCATCAGTTGAAGCCCGCAAGCGCAGAACACGTCCATCAGGTAGTGGGCGTAGCCGATCTCCCCCTGCAGGTACATTTCGCGGTAGAAGCGCCGAAGCGCCCTTGCGTTTTTCAGCCCGTGACGGCGCTTGTGCATGTCCTTTCCGCCACGCACCAAAAGCAGGTGGTCGGAAAGGTTTGCCCCCACCGCGCCGTTTCGGTACATGCGCATCCAAAGGTCGTGATCCTCCACCCGGGTAAGGTCTCCCCGGTAGGAGCCTGCCTTCAGCACGCTGCTTTTTTTGAACATGACCGCCGCGTGATTGAAGGGGCTGCGGGTCCTGGCAAAGGCCCAGATGTCGCCATTTGCAAGCGGCACCACGCGCGAACCGGTGATGTTTGTGGACACGGTGTCAAATTCGTCGATGACGCCGGAGAGGATGTCGGTTTCGGGATGCGCCGAAAAATACTCCAGCTGCTTTTGCATGCGCTCGGGATAGCAGATGTCGTCTGAATCCATCCGCGCGACAAGCTCATAGCTGCAGTGCGTAAGCCCTTCCTTCAGCGCTCCACCAAGCCCCAGGTTTTTGGGAAGGGGCACGGTTTTCAGGCTTTCGGGCGCTTTTTTAAGCGCTTCGGTGATCACGTCCTCAAGCGCAGGCGTCAGGGGGCCGTCCTCCACCAGCACGATCTCGTCCGGCGGCACGGTCTGGGTAAGGAGGCTGTCCAGGCTTTCCTTCAGGCGCTCCGGCTTTTCCCCCGCCCACACGCTCATCAGCACGGAATACGCCGCCAGCGCCTTACCTTGCGCCGGAGCGTCGGCCCTTGCGAATTGGCTCTCCATGGGCATCAAAGCCATCTCCTTCCCTGTAGCCCTCTTTATAGAACACCGCAAACAATGTCTTGGTGACGATCCTCATATCGTAATCGAAGCCCACGTGCCGGGCATACGCGCCGTCCAGCTCCGCCTTGAGCCCTGGGGGCAATTCGTCCCGCCCGCGGATCTGCGCAAGCCCCGTAATGCCGGGGCGCACCCTGTAGGCCCCGGTGCGCCTTCGCTCCTCGTCCAGCTCCCTTTCGTTCCAAAGACAGGGGCGAAAGCCCACAAAGGACATATCGCCCTTGATGATGTTGATGAGCTGGGGCAGTTCGTCAAGCGATGTGCTCCTTAGCAGCCTTCCCGCCCTTGTGATGTAGCGGGAGGAGCCTGCCATGAGGCTCGTCGCCACGTTTCGGGGCGCGTCCTTTCGCATGGTGCGAAACTTGTATATCTTAAAGGGCTTTTCGTCCTTGCCCAGGCGCGTTTGTGTAAACAGCACAGGCCCCCGCGAATCCAGCTTGATCCACAGGGCGATCGCCAGCAGCAGGGGCATCAGCGCCACGCCAAGCACCAGCGCCAGCGTAAGGTCCAACGCCCGCTTCACGTACCTTTTGTACACGTCTGCCTCCTGTCACAGTTTTGCAAAACATATTATACAACATTTGTAACAATTTGGCAAGGTGCTTACAATAACTTGACGTAAGAAGGGGCGCTTTCGTCCTTCGCGTAAGGGCGGCTGTTATGCCTTTGCGGCGCGCCGCTCCTCCGCCAGGATCTCCTTCAGGAAAAATCCCGTGTAGCTGCCTTCACACTGGGCCACCTGCTCGGGAGTGCCCTGGGCCACCACCTGGCCGCCCCGGTCGCCGCCCTCCGGGCCCATGTCGATGATGTAATCGGCGACCTTGATGACGTCGGGGTTGTGCTCGATGATCACAAGCGTATTGCCCGCGTCCACAAGGCGGCTGAGCACCTGATTCAAGCGCTCCACGTCCGCCGGGTGAAGGCCGGTCGTGGGCTCGTCCAGCACGTAGAGCGTGCGGCCGGTGGCCCTTCTGCTAAGCTCGGTCGCAAGCTTTACCCGCTGCGCCTCGCCGCCGGAGAGCTGCGTGGAGGGCTGGCCGAGCTTTACGTAGCCAAGCCCCACGTCCACCATGGTCTCGAGCTTTGTGCGCAGCTTCGGCAGAGCGCTGAAAAACTCCAGCGCCTCCTCGCAGGTCATCTCCAGCACCTCGTGGATGTTTTTGCCCTTATAGCGCACCTCCAGCGTTTCGCGGTTGTAGCGCCTGCCGCCGCATACGTCGCAGGGCACGTAGACGTCCGGCAGAAAGTGCATCTCGATGCGGTTGATGCCGTCGCCGCCGCAGGCCTCGCAGCGCCCGCCCTTGACGTTGAAGGAGAAGCGGTTGGCCTTGTAGCCGCGGGCCTTCGCGTCCTGGGTGGAGGCAAACACGTCCCGGATCAGGTCGAAAAGCCCCGTGTAGGTCGCGGGATTGGATCTGGGCGAGCGGCCGATGGGCGACTGGTCGATGGCGATCACCTTGTCCAGCTGCTCCAGCCCCTCGATGCCGTCGTGCGCGCCCGGGCGCTCCTTGGAGCGGTTGAGCGCGCGGGAGAGCGCCTTGAACAAAATGTCGTTTACCAGCGAGCTTTTGCCTGAGCCGCTTAGGCCCGTCACGCAGGTGAACACCCCCAGCGGGAAGGGCACGTCAATGCCCTTCAGGTTGTTGGCGCGGGCGTTTTTCACGGTGATAAAGCCCCTTGGAGCGCGCCGGGAAGGCGGCATGGGTACGCGCCTGGCGCCGCTTAAAAACTGTCCGGTGACGGAGGCGGGGTTTTGCATGACCTCCGCGGGCGTGCCCGCGGCCACGAGATAGCCGCCGCCGGAGCCCGCGCCGGGGCCGATGTCGATCAGATAATCCGCGGCCAGCATGGTCTGCACGTCGTGCTCCACCACGATCAGGGTGTTGCCAAGGTCCTTTAAGCGCTTGAGCGTTGCAAGCAGCTTTTCGCTGTCTCGCATGTGAAGGCCGATGGAGGGCTCGTCCAATATGTACACCACGCCCACCAGGCCGCTTCCGATCTGTGTGGCCAGGCGGATGCGCTGCGCTTCGCCGCCGGAGAGCGTGGCCGCGCCCCGGGACAGGGTAAGATACTCAAGCCCCACGTCCGCAAGGAATTTGAGCCGCGCGTTCACCTCGCGAAGGATCTGCCGCGCGATCAGCTCCTGCCTTGGGGGCAGGGTGAGCTTTGAAAAAAAGTCCAGCGAGTCCCGTATGGACAGGTCGCTTACCTCCGCAATGCTTTTGTCCCCCACGGTCACGGCCAGCGCGGACGGCTTTAAGCGCTTTCCGCCGCACTCCGGACAGGGGGTCAGGGCCATGTATTCCTCGATGGCCTCCTTACTTACGTCACTGCTGCTTTCCCGGTAGCGGCGCTCGAGATTCGTGACGATGCCCTCAAAGGGGGATGTAAAGCTGCTTTTGCGCCCGTCGCGCTCGTACTCGCAGCGCAGCTTTTCGCCCTTGGTGCCGTAGAGGATGACGTTTAGCTGCTCTTTGCTGAGCTCCCTTACCGGCGCGTCCAGCGAAAAGCCGTAACGCTTTGACAGCGCCTCAAGGTACATGCGCGCCATCGCGCCGCCGCCCTCGCCGCTGTCCCAGCCGCTTACGCGGATGGCGCCCTCGTTCAGGCTCTTCGTGTCGTCCGGGATGATCTGCGAAGGATCCACGGTGGTAAGATACCCAAGCCCCGAGCAGGTGGGGCACGCGCCGTAGGGATTGTTGAAGGAGAACATGCGGGGCGTCAGCTCTTCCAGCGAGATGCCGCAGTCCGGGCAGGCGTAGGACAGGGAAAACAGCATCTCCTCCCCGTCCACGACGGAGGCCAGCATCAGATTGTCGCCAAGCTTTAAGGCGGTCTCCACGCTGTCGGTCAGGCGCGTGAGCATGTCCGGCCGCACGATCAGGCGGTCGATCACCAGCTCGATGTCGTGCTTTTTGTTTTTGTCCAGGCTGGGCAGCTCGTCCATTTCGTACATGCTGCCGTCGATGCGGCAGCGCACGAAGCCGCGCCGCGCCATGTCCTCCAATAGCTTTGTGTACTCGCCCTTTCGCCCGCGGACCAGCGGGGCCAGGATGATCACGCGGCTGCGCTCCGGCAGCGCCATGATGCGGGAGGTGATCTCGTCCACGCTCACCCGGTCGATCAGGCGCCCGCAGTTGGGGCAGTGCGGCGTGCCCGCGCGGGCGTAGAGCAGGCGCAGATAGTCGTGGATCTCCGTGACCGTGCCCACGGTGGACCTTGGCGAGCGGCCGGTGGTCTTTTGGTCGATGGAGATCGCCGGGGAGAGCCCGTCGATGGAGTCCACGTCCGGCTTATCCATCTGCCCCAGGAACTGGCGCGCGTAGGAGGAAAGGCTTTCCACGTAGCGGCGCTGCCCCTCGGCGAAGATCGTATCGAAGGCCAGCGAGCTTTTGCCCGAGCCGCTCAGGCCCGTGACCACCGTGAACTTGTCGCGGGGGATGATGACGTCGATGTTCTTAAGATTGTGCACCCGCACGCCGCGGGCAGTGATGAATTTATCCATGTGTCCAAAAAATCCTCAGTTATCCTTGCAGCGCCCAACGGTGCGGGCGCAGCAATCCAATCTATTTCCAAAAAATGGAGCTGCTAAAAACTCCGGGGTAGTTTGGAGGGGCCGCAGCCCCTCCAACAATAATCCCCGGGGTGGTCTGGAGGGGCGCAGCCCCTCCACCTTCAATCCGCAGGGGCAGCTCCGCCGCCCCGAAGACAGCGATTTTTGCGAAGGGAGCGCAGCGAAGCGAAGACGACCGGAGCAAATAATCGCTACCTCTCAGTTTTTGCGCCCGGAAATTCCCGCAGGAATTTCAGCAAAAACTGCGATCCTATCGCCCACGCGATCAAGCCACGGCGTTTCGTCTACACACCCCATAAGGGCAACCCAGCCAACCGATTGAAATGAATCAAAGATTCATTTCAATCGAGGCCCCCGGCCTCTTCGATCAGCAGCCGCAGTTTTTCTTCCGTCACGCTGCCCACCTTGTTGTAGATCACGACGCCCTTTTCGTTCAGTACGATCGTCTGGGGCAGCATGGTGCTGCCGCCAAGCTTTTTTATGACCTCGCCGCTTTCGTCCACGGCAAAGGGCAGGGTGTAGGTCTTTTTGTCCAGGTACGCCTTTACGTCGTCGGTCACGAGGTCGGAGTGGATGGCCAGCATCCCAAGCTGCTCCCCGTACTGGGCGTAGAGGCTTTCAAAATACGGAAGCTCGTTTACGCAGGGCGTGCACCAGGTGGCCCAGAGGTTGATCACCGTGACCTTGCCCCAATGCTCCGAGAGCTTCCATTCCCTGCCGTAGACCGTGGGCAGCGTAAAATCCTCCACCCTCTGCCCTACCTCGTATCCATAGGGCACGCCGTCGTCAAAGGCGATGGGCTGCGCGTCCTCTTCTATATGCGCTCCGCCCTCCGCACTCGTGTTTTCGGGCAGATTAAAGAAAACCAGCGCGCCCGCAAGCAGCACCAGTGCCGCAAGCCATGCGATGGACTTAAAGCTTTTCATTTGCCGCACCCTCCTTCACACCCTCGTTTTTCCGCAGCACCCATTTGCCCGCCTGAAAGCGGATGGCCTTTTCCGGGCAGGCGTCGATGCACTCGCCGCAGTGGATGCAGCCCGCGTCCCCCACCTTGCGCACGTCCATTTTGCAGGTGGAAACGCACCTGCCGCAGCTTGTGCAGCTTGCGGCCTCCACCCGAACGCCCAGAAGCGATATGCGGTTGAACAGGCCGTAGATCGCGCCAAGCGGACAGATAAAGCGGCAAAACGCCCGGTAGATGAAGGCGGCTGAAACGATAAACAGGATAAGCACTATCCACTTTCTTGTAAACAGCAGCCCCAGCATCGAAAACGCGTCCGCGTTAGCCGGATGAGCCAGCAGGTTCCTTGCCCCCTCCAGCGTGCCCGCGGGGCAGACGTACTTGCAAAAGGCGGGCAGGGGCACGTCCTTTACGGCGTACCACAGGGGCATGGCAACGACGAGGGCAGCCAAAATCCAGTACCGTAAATACCCCAGCGCATGCGACCAGCGCCCTTTTTTGAGCTTTGGCAGCGGCAGCTTGTGCAAAAGCTCCTGGATCCAGCCCACGGGGCAGAGCCAGCCGCAGACCGTGCGGCCAAGGGTCACGCCGTACACCAGCAGGATGCCAAGCACATACCAGGGCGCGCGCTGGGAGCTGGCGGCCAGCGCGTTTTGCAGCGCGCCCAGGGGACACGCGCTCACCGCGCCTGGGCAGGAATAGCAGTTTAGCCCCGGCACGCACAGCGCCTTTGCGGGGCCGGTATAGATCTCGCCCCTGATAAAGCCCTTCACGTGGGCGTTATACAGCACCGCCGCGTACAGCTGCACCAAGCGGCGCTGCGAGGGCCAGTGCGCCTTTATCCAGCGTATGATGCTAGCCAAGACCGATACACTCCGTACAAATATTGATGGCCTTTACAAGGACGTCCCGAAGGCCGCCGTTGCCAACGCCCAGCGCGATCAAAAGCGCCGCCAGCAGGTAGATCAGGGCGTAGACGTACCAGGGGACAGCCCTCGAAGGGAGCGCGCGCGCTTCCCCCTTTTTGAGCTGCAAAAGCAGGCGGTTTTCGTTTTCCAGCGCGCTTTCTTCCCGCGCGTCCGAAACGAGCAGAAGCGCGATCGAAAGCGCCGCCCAGGGCAGCACGCGCAAAAGCAGCCTACTCAGCGCTTCCTCCGCGTCGCCTGGCGCGCTATAGCGCAAAAGGTATATGAGACCCGGCGCGCAGGCCAGCAGGGCCAGCGTAAGCCACAGGGCCTTTTCCCGCCTGCGGCGGGTGCGAAGGGCAAGGACCTCGCCGGGCAAGGCCGCCGCGTGCCCTGTCAGCATGCGGTTAAGAAAGCGTGGATCGGGCCTGAGGGGAGTTTTTTCGCTTTCGCCCGCAAAGCGCGCCATAAGCAGCGCGGCGATCAAAAGCGCGTGCAGCGGCAGCGCCGCGCTAAAGGCCTTCAGCGCGCCCGCGCGGGTAAAGATCTGATAGCCCGCGTCCTGCGCCAGCATGCGCGCGCCGCGCAGATAGACGCAAAGCACCATGCCGATGTGCTGCGCCCCAAGCAGCAAAAGCAAAACCGCCGCAAGGCGGCTGCATAATTTGGATCTGGTCAAGCTATCCTCCCGGGAAACGCGCGATGCCCTGCGCATACCCCTCCATGCTCCAGTTTACCCCCTGCCGCAATCCCTGTCAACGGCCGGCCAAAACTTAACGTCAGGCACCGTTTCAGCGGTTTTGACACGCGCCTGCCCTGTTTTCTCTACACGCGCTTGCATCACTCAGGCAAATGGTGTATACTGCGCTTAGATCATTTTAGGAGGCTTACTATGTTCAAGCATCTTTTGTCCCTGCTGCTTTGCGCCATGCTGCTTTGCGGGGCGCTTGCCGAAAGCCCGGATGGGCTGCACGCGTCCATCCAGCCCATAGTGGATTCCCCGGACTGGGTCTGCGCCTTGCCCGCCGCGCAGGATCCTGCAAATGTCCAACTGTTCATCGTGTCCTGCATGGGCATGGACAAAACGACCGCCAGCATCTCCATGCACTTCCGGGATGAAAACGGCAGCTGGAAGCAGCTGCTCTCCACCCCCGGCTTTGTGGGCAGAAACGGCCTGTGCGCGGACGAGGCGCACGCGGAGGGCTGCGGCCAGACCCCCATCGGCATCTATCACTTTACCGAGGCCTTCGGCATCGCGCCCGATCCCGGCTGCAAAATGCCCTATCTGCAGGTGGGCGAGGAGCACTACTGGTCCGGCGACTTCAAGCAGGCCTACAACACCATGGTGAGCATAAACGACTATCCGGACCTGGACAAGGACAACAGCGAGCACATCGTGCACTACGAGTACGAATACCAGTACTGCCTGAACATCAGCTTCAACGAGGAAGGCACCCCCGGCCGCGGCTCGGCGATCTTTCTGCACTGCCTTGGCCGCGTAAAGCCCCAGACCGGCGGCTGCGTGGCCATCCCTGAAAACATCATGAAGCAGGTCATGCAAAACGTCGTTCCCGAGTGCGTGGTGATCATCGATACGATGGAAAATCTGAACGGAAGCTTCTAGGGGCAAAGCCCCTCGCTTGAAATGAATCGGAGATTCATTTCAAGCGGTTGGTTGGGTTGCCCTTGTTTGTGTTTTGGCCGAAACGCCAGAGTTTGAAAGCATGGGCGATAGGATCGCAGTTTTTGCTGAAATCTCTGCGGAGATTTCCGGGCGCAAAAACTGAGCGGAATCGATTTTTGCTCTCGCAGGGCAAGCTCTGCTTCGCAAAAATCGTCCTCGGGGCGGCAAAGCTGCCCCTGCGGATTGAAATTTGGAGGGGCTGCGGCCCCTCCAAGCCTTCCCGGGGATTATTTCTTGAGCAGCAGGTCTGTTTGAAGGTGCCGGGCTTTTGGTTTATAAAAGTTTTGTTAAATTATGGGAATGTGGCCGGGGTATGCTATAATATCTTTATAATAAGAATACTTCTGGGAGGCGGCACATGAACAAGTGGGACAGCAGATTTATGGATCTGGCGCAGGTCATCAGCTCCTGGGCCAGCTGCTATAAGCAAAACCGCAAGATCGGCTGCGTGATCGTAAAGAACAAGCGCATCATGACCACGGGCTACAACGGCGCGCCCGCCGGGGTAAGGACCTGCGTAGAGCGCGGCGAGTGCCTGCGGGAAAAGCTGGGCATCCCCTCCGGCACCAAGCATGAGATCTGCTACGCCACCCACGCGGAGCAAAACGCCATCATCCAGGCGGCAAAGCTGGGCGTGTCCATCGACGGGGCCACCTTGTACTGCACCCATCAGCCCTGCGTGATCTGCGCCAAGATGATCGTAAACGCCGGGATCAAGCGCATCGTCTACCGCGAGGGCTACCCGGACGAATTTTCCATGCGCATCATCCACGAAAGCGGCATTGAGATCGAAAAATACGAGCCGGACGCCGCCGCAAACGGTTAATTTTTGGTTAGTTTCAGCCCTTAGCCGTCTGTGTTTAACATAGAATGGTATAATCATTATAAATTTGCGCGCTTGATCGCGCTTTGAAACGGAGAGAAACCGCATGCTGGATATAAACCTCATTCGCAACGACCCCGAATACGTAAAGGCCGCGCTCAAAAAGCGCGAATACGATGTCGATTTTACCGAGCTTCTCAGCTGGGATGCCCGCCGCAGGGAGATCATCGCCGAAAACGAGACCTGCAAGGCGCAGGTCAACAAGCGCAGCAAGGAGATCCCCATGCTGAAAAAGCAGGGGCAGGACGCAAGCGCTCTGCTTGAGGAGCTCAAGCAGCTGAAGGAAAAGATCGCCGGCATGGACGCCGAGCAGAGCGAATTGGAAGAGAAGATCCGCCGCTTTATGCTGGCGCTGCCCAACCTTCCCGCCGAGGACGTGCAGGCGGGTGGCAAGGAAAACAACCAGGCCATCAAATACTTCGGCGAAAAGCCCCAGTTTGAATACGAGTTCAAAAACCATGTCGATCTGTGCACAAGCCTGGGTCTTATCGACTACGAGCGCGGCGTCAAGATGGGCGGCAACGGCTTTTGGCTGTACACCGGCAAGGGCGCGCAGCTGGAGTGGGCGCTATTGAACTACTTCATCACCGAGCATCTGAAGGACGGCTACACCTTCATGCTGCCCCCGCACATGCTGACCTACGAGTGCGGCCTGACCGCCGGCCAGTTTCCCAAATTTGAGGAGGACGTCTACCGCCTGACCGAGGAGGGCTTCCACTTTATGCTGCCCACCGCCGAGACGGCGCTGATCAACCTCTACCGCGGCGAGATCCTGAACGAGAGCGACCTGCCCAAGCGCCTGTTCGCCTACACCCCCTGCTACCGCAGGGAGGCCGGCACCTACCGCGCCAGCGAGCGCGGCATGATCCGCGGCCACCAGTTCAACAAGGTCGAGATGTTCGGCTACACCCGCCCCGAGGACAGCGACGCCATGCTCAAGGAACTGATCGGCAAGGCCTGCCGCCTGGTGGAGGGCCTGGGCCTGCACTACCGCCTGAGCAAGCTGGCCGCCGGCGACTGCTCCGCCTCCATGGCCACCACCTACGACATCGAGCTTTGGATCCCCAGCATGAACGAGTACAAGGAGTGCTCCTCCGTCTCCAACGCCCGCGACTATCAGGCGCGCCGCGGAAACATCCGCTTCCGCCGCGAGGAGACCAAGAAGATCGAGTTCGTGCACACCTTGAACGGCTCCGGCCTTGCCACCAGCCGCCTGATCCCCGCGATCGTAGAGCAGTATCAGCAGCCCGACGGCAGCGTGATCGTGCCCGAGGCCCTGCGCCCCTTCTACGGCGAGGACAAGATCACCAAATAAACCATTCCCGTAAAATCCAAAGGATCGGGCATTAGCCGGATACTCATAAGAAAGATTTGGATCAAAACGGGAGTAACTGTCTAACAAAATTGGCTAACAGAAAACCGGATTGTTGCGGTTGGCAACAGTCCGGTCTTTTTTATAGTGTAGATTGTATTTTAGATTGTTATCGGATTGTTTTTAGGTGAAAATACATACGATTTG
>CADBNW010000110.1 GCA_902796025.1 uncultured Eubacteriales bacterium | reverse complement strand
GGATAAAGCACCGATTACGGAATGTTTTTTTGTTCATAGTCGATTGACTCCTTCGTAAGTGTGGGCTTACTTCAGGGATACCAGCAGATCGCCGGTGTTCACGCTCTGGCCTTTGGTGACGGCGATGGACGCGACGACGCCGTCCTGGGGAGCCTTGATCTCATTTTCCATCTTCATGGCTTCGAGGATGATGAGGTTGTCGCCCTTCTTTACGCTCTGGCCCACGGTGACCTTGATGCCGTTGATGTTGCCGGGCATGGGCGCGGTTACGCTTACAGAGCCGGCGGGAGCGGCGGCGGGCTTGGCAGCGGGAGCTGTAGCGGCGGGCTTGGCGGCGGGAGCGGGAGCGCTTACGGGCGCGGAGGGCGCGCCGGCGCCGATCTCTTCGACTTCAACTTCGTAGGTGTTTCCGTTTACGGTTATCTGAAACTTACGCATTGCTTTATCCTCCAATAATTATAGCTTAAGAATCTGCTCGCTGCGGGCGACATTTTTCCAGGAGCTGACGCGGCGCACGGATTTGATGCGCACGTCCTGCGTGCCGCTCTGGGCGCAAAAGGTGGCGACTGCTGCTGCGATGACGGCGATGAGCTCGTCGTCGTTTGCTTCCTCGGCGGGAGCTTCAACTTCGGGAGCGGGAGCTGCTTCAGGTTCCGGCACTGCGGGCGCGGCCTGGGCAGCCTTTTCGGCTTTTTTGCGGTCGATGCGTTTGAACACGGAGCTCATCAGGTAAAGGGCCAATACGATGATGATGAGTCCCACAAACACGATGATAAGGCCGATGACCGTTGTGATACCGCCGTATCCAAGCTTTTCTAAAAGGTTCATGAGCTCCTCCTTTTACAGAGGCATTACGCCATGCTTCTTGGCAGTTCTGTTTTCGCGCTTGCTGGAGAGCATTTCAATGGCGGCGCCAAGGAATTTGCGGGTGCAGGCGGGCTCGATCACGTCGTCCACATAGCCGTTTTTGGCGGCGTTTACGCCGTCGGCGATGTCGCGGGCGTATTTTTCCTCGAGCTCGGCGCGCTTTGCGATGGCGTCGTCCGCGCCGGTCATTTCATCGCCCAGCAGAAGCTGCGTGGCGATAGGCGTAGTTACTGCGCTTACCACCGCGCCGGGCCAGGCGTAAACCATATCGCACACAGCCTTGGCAGCCATGGAGGCGTAGGCCATGCCGATGGCGTTGCCGGTGATGAGGGCAAGCTTTGCGTTTGTGGCGTCGCTCATGGTCTGCAACAGCGCCGCAGCCGCGCGGGCCAGTTCGCCCTGCGGAGCGGAGTTGATCTTCATGCCGTTGGAGTTGACAAGAGTGATTACGGGGATGGAAAAGGCGTCGCAGAAGCTTACGAGCTTTGCAGCTTTTTTGCAGCCGTAAACGGTCAGGCGGCCTTCGTCGTGGGTGGGATCGTTTGCGATAAAGGCGACGGTGCGTCCGCCGAGTTTGCCGATGGCCGTGATCATGGAAGCAGCGAACTCGCTGTAGAGCTCGATGGTTTCGCCCTGATCGGCGATGGCCCTGATGATGGCGCGCACGTCGTCGGCGTTTTCAAGGGCGTTGAGCTGCGCTTCGGCGCGGTCCAGACTGTCGGTCGCGGTGAAGACCGCTTCGTCAAGGTTGTTTCTGGGAAGCATGGCGCAGATCTTGCGCAGAGCCTCGAGGGTCTCTTCGTCGCTTTCGCAGCAGAGCATCGCAGCGCCGGATTTGATGGACGCTTCGCTGCCCGCGATCTCGTTCATCGTGACCTTTTTGCCGCTAACTGCGGATACCACCAGGGGACCGTTTACGAACAACTCGCCCTTGGCGCTTTGCACGACGAAATCGCTGATTTCGGCGATCACGGAAGCGGTACCGCCGCAGGGGCCCATGATGGCAGTAAGCTGGGGAACGACGCCGCTGAGCTGCGCAGCCTTGGCTGCGATGGCAGCATAGGCGTTAAGCGCCTGCACGCCCTCGTCCAGCTTCGCACCGGCGGAATCCAGAAGGCCGATTATGGGGCAGCCGAGCTTTTGGGCAAGCTCCATGGCCTTGAGCACTTTTTTGGCGTGCTTCTCCCCTACCGCGCCGCCGTTTACGGTGAGATCCTGGGCGTAAACGTACACCGCGTCTCCGTCGATGGTGCCGTAGCCGGTGATCACGCCCGCGTCCGCACACAGCACATCCAGCTCCACAAAGCTGCCGCTGTCCAACAGCTTGTCCACGCGCTCGCGCGCAGTGAGCTTCCCTGCCTTTTTCTGCTCAGCGATGAGCGCCGCGTCGCCGTTTAGAATGGCGTCTTTGCGCTCACGAATGATGGACAGGTTGCTTTCCACACTCATATATGTAACCTCCATATAGATTATCCGATTTCCGAAAAATACCAATTTCTCAAATTCGCCATTCTTCCCCTATTTCCTGCCTTTGGGTGTGTTAAAGTTTGTTGGGTAAAGCGTTGCGATTGTGGTGTGAAGGTTAAAAAGCTGCGGTGAGGCCAAAGCTGGCCCGGCTTTCTGTATAAAAATACATAAAGCCCTTTTAATTTTCGGCGGGTTTTGGTATAATCTGCCAAGATCAATGAAAAGGAGATTGGAAACATGCCAGCACAACCCTTAAAGCGCAGCGAAGTGCCGCTTGCCGACACTTGGAAGCTGGAGGATATTTTTGCCTCAAACGAAGACTGGGAAAAGGGACTTTTGGATCTAAAGGAGCTTTTGCCCCAGCTTGAACAGTATAAAGGAAAGCTGCAGGATCGTGCGCAGCTGCTTAGGGCGCTTGACGCCTCCACAAAGGCCAGCCGCCTTGCGGGTTCACTGTATGTATACGCAAAAATGCGCAGGGACGAGGACAACGCAAACACCCTCTATCAGGGCATGGTGGCGCGCATTTCCGCCGCGGAGGCCGAGCTTGCAAGGTGCGCATCGTACATCAAGCCGGAGCTTATGCTGCTAAGCGACGAGGAGCTGAAGAGCTTTCAGGCGGACAGCGCCTTTTCCGACTACAGCGAGGAGCTTGAGGAGCTTATAAGGCATCGCCCCCACACGCTCTCCGCGCGCGAGGAGATGCTGCTTGCGCTAAGCCGCGGCACTGGGGACGCGTGCGGCAATGTTTACGACATGCTGACCGACGCCGACATGCGCTTTCCCGAGATCAGAGACGAACAGGGCAACGCGGTCCGGCTGACCCATTCCAGTTATATCCCCTTTATGATGAACCGCGACCGCCGCGTGCGCAGGGACGCGTTCGAGGCCCTGTACAATACGTATAAATCGTTTGGGTCTACGATCCCGGCCATCTACTCCGGCAGCGTGAAGGCGGACGTGTTTTACGCAAAAGCCCGGGGCTTTGGTAGCGCAAGGGAAGCTTCGCTCTTTGGTGACAATATTCCGCTTAGCGTATACGACAATCTGATCTCAGCCATCAACGAAAGCCTGCCGCAATTGCAGAAGTTTGTGGGCATCAACGCACGTCTAAACGGCATAGAGGATATGCATTTTTACGATCTGTACCTTGCGCCGAGCCTTGGCTTTGACATAAACCTTCCCTTTGACGAGGCCTATGAGCTGGTGATTGACTGCTTGAAGGTGCTAGGCGAGGATTACACGACGGTGCTGCGCCGGGCGCTTCAGGAGCGCTGGATCGATAAATTTGAAAACGAAGGCAAGTCCTCCGGCGCGTACTCCTGGGGCACTTACGATTCCCACCCCTATGTGCTGATCAACTATAAAGAAGACCTGGATCACCTGCAGACCATCGCCCACGAGATGGGCCACAGCCTGCATACCTGGTATTCCAACACCAATCAGCCCTACACCAAGAGCAGCTACTCCCTGTTTGTGGCTGAGGTCGCCTCGACCGTAAACGAGGTGCTGGTATTGATGGAGCTGATGGACAGATATCCCCAGCCAGAGGCGCAGGCCTATTTGCTGTACAACCTGCTGGATTCCATCAGGGGCACGATCTTCAGGCAGACGATGTTTGCGGAGTTTGAGAAAAACGCGCACGCCATGGAGGAAAACGGCGAGGCGCTGACAAACGAGACCCTGAGCAGCATGTATGCTGAGCTCAATCAAAAATACTATGCGAATATCTGCTATGACGAGCTGATCAGCTATGAATGGATGCGCATACCGCACTTCTACAACGCCTTCTATGTGTACAAATACGCGACGGGCTTCTCTGCGGCGCTTGCCATTGCGGGCATGATCCGGCAGGAGGGCGCGCCTGCGGTGGAGCGCTACAAGCGCTTTTTGAAGGCGGGCTGCAGCCTGTATCCGCTGGATGCGCTGAAGCTTGCGGGCGTGGATCTGTCTTCTCCGGAGCCTGTGCGCGCGGCGATGAAGCAGTTTGAGCAATTGCTTTCGCGGTACGAGCAGGTGACGCGGCAGCTCAAGGCGGAGTAAGCTATGAACAGGATCGATCTTGCGCTGGATCTTGGCGCGACAAGGCCGTTTCAGCTTTTGCACGCATCGGACACCCATTTGTGCCTTGCGGACGAAAGGGACAACGAAAGGAAGCGCACATTGGCGCAAAAGCGCGCGCGCGTCTTCCCGGACGCGGAAGCGAACTTGGAGGAAATCAGGCGCGTTTCGGAGGCGTACCGCTGCCCCATCGCCTATACGGGAGATCTGATCGATTTCGTATCCTTTGCAAATCTGGACGCGGCAAGACGCTTTACCGAAGCGTGCGACGTGGTGATGGCTGCGGGCAATCACGAATTCAGCCAGTACGTCGGGGAAGCGTTTGAGGACAGGGCCTACCGCGAGCAAAGCCTTGACAGGGTGCAGGGCGCGTTTAAAAACGACATCCGCGCCTTCGCAAGGGTGATAAACGGCGTAAAGCTGATCGCGCTGGACAACAGCTACTATCTGTTTGAAAAAGAGCAGCTTGCGTTTTTGCGCGATGCGTGCAAAGAGGGATTGCCCGTCATCCTCCTACTGCATACGCCCCTGTATACGCCGGCGCTTCATCGCTTTATGATCGAAGAGAGAAAGAACCCCTGCGGGTATCTGTGCGGCTCCCCGGAGGAGCTGATCGCCAGCTATCCCCCGGACAGGCAGAGGCAGCAGCGCCCGGACGATTGCACGCTGGAAACGATAGCGTTTATCAAGGGCTGCGCGTGCATACGCTGCATCCTGAGCGGGCATATCCATACGAGCGTGGCAAGCGCTGTGCGGCCGGATTTGCCGCAGTACGCGATTGGACTGAACGAATACGCGATGGTGAATATAGAATAGTTTTGGGCAAAAATCGCGCGGCGCCGCTTATGCGGCGCCGCGCAGTATTTATTTTTCCTCGGAATCAGTTTTTCGCCTTACGCCGGCCAGGGCGATGCTGCCGCCGTTTGTAAGATCCTTCCCCTCAAGCAGCAAAAGCTTTTCAGTAAGCAATCTGCCAAGGCCGCTCATGACCACGAGCATGGAGATGAGCTCCTCGGTGGATTTGGCTTCAAAGTCGCCCCGCTCGGTGTGATCCAGGATCGGCCCGGCGGCGGAACGGATCTGATCCATAAAATAGATGCAGGCTCGCCGGTGGCGCTGGGCATAGGCGCTGTAGGCCTGTTCCACCTGCTCGTCCTCAAGCCCCATCGGGATGACCTTCTGGATAAGAGCGATGGAGAGCGATTGCTTCAGGCTAAGAATGATGATCAGGTATGCGATGTGCACGCGGTAATACTTTCTGGAGCGCGGCTTTGGCATGACCCTGGTGCGCACGTAGTTGTTGATGGTGGCCGCAGTGATAAACTGCTCCTCCTTCAATTCCTCCGGCAGGTAATCCAGGTACTGCTGTAAAAGCGTGGTGAGCTGATCCATATACAGGCCAAAATCCGGGATCTCCTGCCATTGGGGAAGCCGGTATTCGTCCAGATATTTCTCCCAACGCCTTAACTTGCCTGCGATCAACGCCTTATCGTACGCCATACTATCACCCTTACCAAAGCTGCTGTTTAAATATCAAATAGTTCGCTGTAGGCCTTGAGAGCGCCGTCGGTGTCGTGCGCCAGCACCTTTTTGGCCAGCACCTTGCCAAGCTGCACGCCCTCCTGGTCGAAGCTGTTGATGTTCCACACGAAGCCCTGGAACATGACCTTGTTTTCAAAGTGGGCAAGCAGCGCGCCAAGGGCCTCGGGGGTGAGGCGCTTGCCGTAAATGATGCTGGAGGGACGTTCGCCCGCAAAGGCCTTGTTGGGGTTGTCATTCTGCTTTCCAAGGGCAAAGGCCATGATCTGCGCTACGACGTTGGCGCAGAGCTTTTTCTGGCTGGTGGAAGACTGGATCTCCACGTCTACGCCGGTCTGGTTTTCGCCAAAGCCGATAAACTGCAGCGGCACGACGTCCGTGCCCTGATGCAGCAGCTGGTAGAAGGAGTGCTGTCCGTTTGTGCCGGGCTCGCCGAAAATGATGGGGCCGGTGGGATAGTCGATGCTCTCGCCAAAGCGGTTTACGCTTTTGCCGTTGGACTCCATATCCAATTGCTGAAGGTGCGCCGGGAAGCGGCTTAGCGCCTGAGAGTAGGGCAAAATGGCGGTGGTGGGAAGGCCCATCACGTTTCTTTCATATACGCCGATGAGCGCGTCCAGCATGTCGGGGTTTTGCAGCGGGTCGGGGCAGGCGGCAAGCTTGTCTTCTTCGGCGGCTCCGGACAAGAAGCGCTTAAAGACGTCAGGACCAAAGGCGAGCGACAGCACCGCGCCGCCCACAGCGGAGCTTGACGAATAGCGGCCGCCGATAAAGTCGTCCATAAAGAAGGCGGCAAGATATTCGCTGGAATGCGCAAGGGGCGAGGTCTCGCTGGTCACGGCCAGCATGTGGCAGGAGGGCTTAAGACCCTTTTGCAAAAGGGCGTTTTTCACGAAGGCTTCGTTTGTCAGGGTTTCGAGCGTCGTTCCGCTTTTGGATACGACGATGAACAAGGAACGCGCAACGTCGATGCTGTTCAAAACGCTTACGGCGTCGTCGGGATCCACGTTGCTGATGAAGCGGGCCTCCATTTTGAAGCAGCCTTCGGCCTTTGCCCAGTTCTCAAGCGCCAGGTACAGCGCGCGGGGGCCAAGGTCGCTGCCGCCGATGCCGATCTGCACGACGGTGGTAAAGGGCTCCCCTTTTTCGTTCACGATTTTGCCGCTATGCACGTCGCCGGCAAATTTTTCTATTTTGGCAAGCTGCTCAAGGTAGAACGCGCGCTTGTCCACGCCGTCCACTTCGACGCTTGCGCCCTGCTGGCCGCGGGTAAGCTGGTGCAGCACGCGGCGCTTTTCGCCGGTGTTCACGATCTCGCCGTTCAATAGCGCCTGGTACTTTTCTGAAAGCTGGGCTTCCTTCGCAAGCGCGCAAAGATCAGCAAGGATCTGATCGTCTACGCGCTTTGCTGCGTAGTTATAGCTAAGCCCGCCCGCCATGGGAAGCTGATAGTCATGGACGCGCTTTGCGCCTGCTTCGCCGGAAAGCGCAGCCTTCAGGCTGGTTGGATAAGTGGTTTTCAGCTTTTTGTAAGAGTCAAGCGCAGTCATGTTTTTCCAGTTGATCATAAATGCCTCCTGCTGTGTTTTATTTTATTATAGCCTTTAAAAACGCCATATTCAAGTGCTTATGCGCCGCTTCATCGTTTTGCACGCAAAAAAATGTAGATAAACGCAAATACGATGCCGAGCGTACAGATGATGAGGCCGAAGGTGACGGTGTTTGTAAAGTAGCTGCCGTAGCTTAGATCGGTTACCTCCCTGGGATCGGGCCGGGGCTTTAGCTTTAGCCTGTTTAACGCCAGCTGCACCTTTGTGCCTGCGCTGCGCAGAGCCCGGTTAAAGCGGCCCTGTGCGGGCTGGCGGACGTCCGTTGTGTGATTTACGAGCACGAGCTCTTTGGTAAAGAGGGCAAGCGCGTCCGTCACCACCTCGAGCACGCGCGAAGCAAGTGAAAGCGCCAGGGCAAAAAGCCCGGCCGCAGTGTCGCCGATCCCCTCTATGCTGGTGCAGATCCTTGTCAGCACTAAGCGAAAGAGCTTCGCTGTCCCATCGCCAAGCCCGTTCAGCACGCAGGAAAGCGCGTAGAGGGCGTTTGGCAAGATCCTGCAAAACACCGGTCTGTATACGGCGTCCTCAAGGTCGAGCCCCTTTGGCCAGCGCTCAAGATATCCGTCCTGCCTGGAAAACAGGACTTTTCTTACGAAAAAGAGGTAGACAAGCGTTCCGATCACAAGGGTGATCGCGCCTCCGCGCAGATTTTCAAGGCTGAAAAGGGCAAGGTGGATGTTCCCTGTGACGTTCAAAAAGCTTAGACCCAGGCGCGAAACTACGTCGGTCAGAAGGCTGCTCTTTATGCCAAGCAGCGGGATCGGGACCATGGAGACGATCAGGGCTATGGCGCTAACAACCGTAAGTCTCCCCTGCCCCTTTGCGTCGTAGGCGCGCTGCCGCTCCTCGTCCGCGTTTTTCTGGATAAAAAGGCAGAGGTAGGTTTTCAGCATATAGGCAGTGGTAAGCCCGGCTGCAAACAGAAAGATCCATTCGCAGATCTTGAGCGGAAAAGCGCCAAGGTGATGCCACGCCTCGACCAGCCCCTCGTGGATCATGGTTTTGGAAACGTAGCCGTTAAAGCCGGGCACGCCCGCAAGGCCAAGCGCTCCAAGCAGATAGCAGGCGTGCAAAAGGGGCTTTTTTCTGCCGTAGCCGCGCAGCACGTTCAGATCCAGACTGTGGGCGTGCATGTAGATCGCGCCAGCAGTCATAAACAAAAGCAGCTTAAGACTGGAATGGTTTACCATGTGGCTCAAGGCCCCTGCGGCGGGCAGCGCGCCCTCCTCTCCCAGCAGCATGGCGCCTGCGACACCGGTCAGGATGTAGCCGATCTGGGACATGGACGAGCAGGCGAGGGTGCGCTTGAGATTGTTGGAAAACACGCCCAGCACCGCGCCAAGCAGCATGGTCGTAAGCGCAAGCCCAAGCAGGATCCCTCCATATACCCTGTTGCCCGGGAAAACGCGAAAGGAGATCACCAGCACGCCAAAGAGGCCTGCCTTGGTCAGAAGACCGCTCAAAAGCGCGCTTGCCGGGGCGGGCGCTACGGGGTGCGCCTTGGGAAGCCAGATGTGCATGGGGAAAGCGCCGGCCTTTGCCAGAAAGCCAAACAGCACCAGCGCGGAGGCCGTGTAAACGCCTCCCTCCCCGGGAGCAGCTTTCAGCACCTCGAAGGCGACAGAACCAAGCCTGTGGTATAGCAGCATGATGCCCATCAGAGTGACCATGCCGCCCAGTACCGCAACGCCAAGGTATGTGGCGCCGGCCCTCAGGGCTTCGGGGCTTTCCTCCTGGGCGACCCAGGGATAGGAAGCCATGGACATGATCTCAAAAAAGATAAACGCCGTGTACAGGTCGTCGCTTAGCAGCATGCCGATGACGCCGCAGAGGGTGAGCTGATTAAAAAAGTAATAGCGCTCCACCTTGTGGTGTCCGTCAAAGTATTCGGGGCTAAGCAGCGCGGTCTCAAGCCACATAAACGCCGCGATCGCGCAGTACAGGCTTCTATAGCCGTCGGCCCGAAAGCCAAGGCCCAGATTGCAGACTGCGGGAAGATAGAGACTGAGCTCCTTTCCCTGCAGGGCCTCGGAAAGCGCAGCGATGCTGAGCGCAAGCTCCAGCGCGCAAAAGCCGATCAGGCAAAGGACTGAACACTTTGCTTTAAAGCGTCCGCACAGCTTGATCGCCGAAGCGCCAAGCAGCGGAACAAGAATAAGCGCACAAATCATAGCTATCCCCTATATCCTGCTTAGCAGCTCGATAAAGCGCTGCCCAAACAGGCTCATCACGATAATCAGCGTGCATACGGCGCAGCTTGCGATCTTCATCCGCGCGCTCATGTCGGTTTTGACGCCTTGCGCTTTAGCGTCAATAAAGTAAGCCGGTATCAAAAAGGTAAAAATGTATATTGCGCAAAGCACCGCCGCAAGGATCAGGCTGACCGCGCCAAGCACATTTGGCAGGGCCGGGCTTTCCAGCGCCGCGCTTACGATCAGATACTTGCTGGTAAAGCCGATGAGCGGCGGCATGCCGGTAAGCGCAAGGCCTGCAAGCGCAAAGCATACGAGGGTAAAGGGCATTTGCCCGGCGAGCCCGCGCATTTCGTGGATGTCGGTTTTGCCCGTTTTTACCATGATCGCGCCTGCGCAGAAAAACAGCACCAGCTTCATAAGCCCGTGAAACACCATGTGCGCCGTCCCGGCGACAAAGCCGCTTGGACTTAGCAGGCTCAGTGCAAACAGCATGTAGCCAAGATTGCTGACTGTGGACCAGGCAAGGCGCTTTTTCAGATGGCTTTGCCTTACCGCCATGACTGCGGCATACAAAAGCGTAAAGGCGCTAAGCAGCATGGGGATGTATCCGGCGAAGCTGCCCATGATCGCGCTTTGATCCACGGTGTAGTACGCAAGGCGCGAAACGCTGAACACGCCAGCGTTGACCACGGCGACCGCGTGCAAAAGCGCGGTCACGGGCGTCGGCGCTACGGAAGCCTTTGGCAGCCAGCCGCAAAGCGGGAACAGCGCGGCCTTTGCCCCAAAGCCCATAAAGCCAAGGACGTAGGCCGCCTGCAAAAATCCCCTGCCCGCTCCAAAGGAAAGGCCGCCCCGCGTAAACAGCGCGCTGCCGTTTACAGTCACATGCAGCATGACCATGGCGGCAAAGCCCAGCGACGCGCCGCCCATGAGGTATGCAAGATAACTGCGCCCGGCCCGGTAGGCCTCCTTGTTTTGCTCGTGCTCCACCAGCGGAAGTGTGATGATGGTCAAAAACTCATAGAAAATGTACAGCGTAAAGAGATTAGCCGAGCAGGCCATCAGAAGCGCTGCGCTGTAGGCCAGGGTATAAAAGGCAAAGAAATGCCCTGTTCTGGCATGGTTTTCCATATACTCAAAGGCGTACAGCGTGGATAGCGGCCACAGTAGCGCGACCAGACAGACAAATATCTTCGTCAGCCCGTCGCAGGCAAAGGCGCAGTCAAAGCTTCCGCCAAGGGAGAACAAAATGAGCTGCTTCTCCCCTCCAAGCGCGCAGGACGCCAATACGCACAGGCTGGTCAGCGTGACGATCAGCTGCACGCATAGGTTCCTGCGATGCTCCGACCGAAAGCGCACTCCGGCAAGCAGCGCGCCGCCTATAAGCGGGATCAGCGCGCAAAGGAACAAAGCCAAGCGATCACCCCCGGATCACCGCAGCGGCCAGCGCGGCAAAATAGCGGATCAGCGGAGAGGCAAAGATGCCAAGCAGCACGCTGAGGGCGGCGAAAACGCCCATAGGCAAAAGCATACGCAAGGAGACCTCGCCTGTATTGTCCAACTCCCCTTCCGGAGCGCTGAAAAACGCGCCGATGGAGATGCTCATTAGATAAGCGGCTGTCAATATGGCGCTAAGCAGCAGGCACACGGGACCGATCCAGTTGGCGCTGACGGACAGATCCAGCGCGCCCTGCGCAAGGTTCCACTTGCTGATAAAGCCGCCGGTCGGCGGAATGCCGATCAGGCCCAGCGACACCACGGTAAACAGCGTCATCGTAAGGGGCATTTGCTTTCCGATGCCCTTTAAGTCGTCCACGTTCGTTTTGCCTGTATTGTGGATCACCGCGCCCGCGCTCATGAACAGGGTGTTTTTGATCAGGCTATGGAAAACGATGTGCAGGCACGCCCCGATAAAGCCCGCCTGCGTCATGGTGGAAAGGCCAAACAGCACGTAGGAGACCTGGCTTACCGTAGAGTAGGCAAGGCGCTTTTTGAAGACCTTTTCCTTGAAGGCGAGCGTGGAGCCCATCACCACGGTGATCAGGGCAAGCGTCATAAAGGTATACTGAACGTAGGTGCCTTTAAGCAGCTCGGCGCCCGCGATATAGTAAATGGTCCTGATGATGCCCATAACGCCCATCTTGGTGATGATGCCGCTCAGCACAGCGCTTGCCGGGGCGGGCGCGACCGGGTGCGCGGTGGGAAGCCAGGAATGCATGGGAAACATGCCTGCCTTTACGCCAAAGCCAAGGATCATGATAAGGAATATGACGCGCAGCGTCCCTGCGTGCAAAGCAAGCGCCTCACCGCTAAAGACGCCGCCCGCAGTAAAGCTGAACGTGCCGGCGTAGGCCCCTACAAAGAAGATGCCAAGCAGCGCAGCGGACGCGCCGAACACCGAATACAGCAGGTACTTGACCGCCGCAGCCACCGCCTGCTTGTCGCGCTCGTAGGCGACAAGCGGCACCGTGACCAGCGTCATGATCTCGTAGAACATGTATAGGGTGATCAGGTTTTCGGAGGCCGACAGTCCGATCAGCGCGCCAAGAGAGATAAGAAAATATCTGTAAAAAGAGGCAGGATTTTCATCGTGCTCAACGTATTCGGTCGCGTACAAGCCTACGCCAAGCCAGATCAGCGGCACGAAGGTCAGGTAAAAGCGGTTCAGCCGGTCCAGCGAAAAGGCGATCGTCACGTTTTTTGCGATGGGCAAAAGCGTAAACGCCTGCGCGGGATGGGTAAGCAGCGCCAGCAGGGCGCAAAGCGCGGTAAAGCCCGTGAGCGCGACGCTTATTTTGCCAAGCGTCCGCTTATCTGTTTTGATATAGCCCACGGCCACGCCGCCGCAAACGGGTATCAGGATCGCAAGAACGATCAATGCTCCAAACATCGTATCACCTCATCCCCACAGGGCCAGGCCCTTGTGCAAAATGTTCATTACGTTAAGCGCGCCAACTCCAAGAAACAGGTTTGTCAAAATAAACGCGCCTATGCTGCCCGCAAACGCAACGCCCGCGCCTGAGGGCTTATCGTGCAGGTCGTTTCTGCGGTATATCGTGACCACGGTTCGCATAAAGTAGATTACGTTCAAAAGCGTGCTGATGGCAAGGGCCGAAAGCACAGCCGCCATTCGCCACGTGCCGACGTTTACTGCGGCGGAGGCGATATAGAGCTTGGCCGAAAAACCGCCAAGCAGCGGAACGCCCGTGATCGAGAAGGCTCCGATCGTGAAGGCCAGGCCCGCAAGCGGCGCGCGGAAGCCGCTGCCGCGCAGCGCCCGGAAATGCGCCTCTCCTCCGCTTACCTCGGTCAGCCTGTCGATCGCGCCAAAGAGCATGGCCTTGGCAAAGGAGTGCACAAGGATCTGGAACACTGCTGCGGCGCAGCCCTCCGTCGTGCCAAGGGAAAGCGCCATAAAGATATAGCCGATCTGCGCAACGGAGGAATAGCTGATCATGCGCCGCACGCTGTGCTCGCGTATGGCGTCGATGCTGCCAAGCACTACGGCGATCAACGCGTACAATTCCAGGATATTGGCAGCACCGCTTTCCCTGAATACTGGCAGGCCGACGCCGCGGACCACGAGCTTTATCAGCAAAAAGATGTACAGCTTGCTGACGAGCGAGCTCAAAATGGAGCTGGACGCGGGCGTCGACAGAGAGTACGCGTTTGGCAGCCAGGTATGAAAGGGGTACAGCGCGCTTTTGATCGCAAGCCCCAGCGCCATCAGCAGCGTGCACGCGGAAAGCGCGAAGCTGTATTTCCCTTCCATTGCGATTTGCTGCGCCTTTTCATGGATCTGCGGCAGCAGCAGTTCGCCCGTCAGGCTGTAGAGCATCGCAAGCCCCAGCAAAAACAGGCCGCTGCCCAACAGGTTCATAAGCATATAGCGCATCGCCGCAAAGAGGTTTTCTTCTCCCCTGCGCACAAAGATCAGCGCGCAGGCCGCGATGGTGGTTATTTCGATAAAGACGTAGCCGGTAAAGACGTCGTTGGTAAGGCTGATTGCGTTTGTGGCCGCAAGGAGCAAAAGGCACACGGTGTAGAACAGGCTCTTTCGGTTGTCCGGCACGTCCTGGTTCAAGCGGCGAAGGCCCGACAGCAGCGAAAGCAGCATGATCGCGTCAAAGGCCGTTACGGCAAGAGCCTCCACGTGGGAAATGTACAATTCGTTTCCAAAAGGCGCGCCTACCTCGCCCATGCTTACGGTAAACGCCTCTGCGCCTGCGTTTACCAGGTACAGCAGCAAAATTGAAAGCGCAAGGCAGCACCCATTGATCGACAGCATGAGCGCCCGCGCGGCGCGGGGCTTTAACACCGCCGTAAGCGACGCAAAGCCAAGCGGCAGCAAAACCAGCGCAAAGGGAATATTATGCCACATTTTGCCTACTTGCCCTCCGCCCGCAGGGTCTCTGCGATCTCGTCGATGTTCAGTGTATGGTAATGCCGGTACAGGCGCACGGTGAGCGCAAGGAGAATCGCCGTAACGCTAACCGACACAACGATGCCCGTCAGCACCAGCCCCGCCGGAAGGGGGTTTACATAGAGCGCCGGGTCGGTCTTGCCGTCTATGTAGATCGGCGCGAGCCTTCCCCTGATATAGCCGTAGGAGGCCAAAAACAGATAGATCGCGTTGTCCATCATGGAAAAGCCGATGATCTTTTTGATCAGGTTTTTGTTGAGCAGCAGCGTCGTAAAGCCGATGCAGAACAGCGCTACCGCCGCGGCCTCGTGCATGTGATTCAAAAGCATGTTCAGCATGCTTAGAAGTCCCCCTTTCTGAACAGGGTAAACAGCGCGTACATCGTCATCGCGACGACGCTGCCCACAAAGATGTTCAAATACAGCATCATGCCGCCGGAAAAGATCGTGCCCGGCGTTCCGTTTGCAAAGATGCTTTTGAGGCCGTTGTAGCCGGTGATAAAGTGATAGGCCTTAAAGGCGCTGTAGCTCATCAGCGCGCTTACGCTTACCGCCCGGTAGGTCTGGATCTTCATAAAGCGGGAGGCGGCAGGATAGCCGTATACGCTCAAATACAGGATGAGCCCTGCGCTGATCACCGCGCCGCCGGAGAAGCCGCCGCCCGGGGAGACGTTGCCGTTTAGGATGATGTACACGCCAAACATCAATATCAGCGGCACGATCACGCGGCAGCCGGTCATCAAGATCAGATCGTCGTGGGGCTCTTCCTTGTCGTCGCCGTATTCGTAGGCGCGAAGCATCGCGCTTTTGTCCTCGGGGACGCTTCGCAAAAGCATGAACACGCACACCGCCGCGATGAACAGCACATGCGATTCTCCAAGCGTGTCAAAGCCCCTGTAGGAAAGGATGATGGGCGCTACGATGTTTACCGCACCGGTGTCCTTAAGGCCATGTTCAATATAAAAGGCGGAAACCTCGCTGTCCTTTAGGGTGTCCGCGCCGCCAAAGGCCGGAAGCCCGCTCACCGTGTAGAGCAAGATGCCGATCAGGGCGCAGCAAAGCACGATGGACGCGGCGGCGTAGAGCGCATTCATTCTTTTGCGCGTGGGCGCGGCGTCAGCCGTCTGCACTTTTTCAGGAGAAGGGGCCTGCTCCTTCTCCTCTTTTTTTGCCGGTTCCAGCTCTAAAAGCATTTCCTCGCCCAGCGGATCCACGCCCGCATTCAAAAAGGCGCGCAGGCGATCAATCGTGTTTTTCATTTTTGCCCGTCCTGACAGCGTGTATTTTTTTGAGTGCCACGAACATGAGAAGGCTCGTGACCCCGGCGCCGACCGCCGCTTCCGTGATGGCCAGATCCGGCGAGCGCAGAAGGATCCATACCACGCTCATCACAAGGCTCTGCGCCATAAAGATGATGACTGCGGCAAGCAGGCTTTTGGTAAGACTTACGCAAAGCGCGCAAAGCAAGATAAACAACAGCAACAGGGCGTTTACTGCTTCCATTTTTTGGCCTCCGAGCTTACATTCCTGTCTGTGCGATAGATCAAAAGGCTGATCAGGTGCCCGCTCATCGGACAGGTTAGCAGCATAAACAGATACACCATAAGGCATTTTAACGACACGACGGAAAATCCGGCCTTCACCACGCACGCCAGCACCACGCAGAGGATGCCCATCGTGTCCCCGATGGATGCCGCGTGCAGGCGGTTTAATGAAAAGCCAAAGCGGTTCACGCCAATGACAGCGTTTAGCATAAACATCGCGCCAAGGGCGAGCAAAACCGTAAACAGGATAAAGCGCAGCCACTCAAGCATCGTTTCCGTCCTCCCCGCCGCGCCTGCGGTTCAGCGCCACAAAGATCCTGACCAAAAGCACTACAGCCAGGAAGCTGATCAGGGCATACACCAGCGCAACGTCCGCAAGATACGCTTCGCCAAGCAAAAAGCCAAGCAGCAGGATGATGCTGATCACCGCTGTGCCCGTCATGTTGATGGAGATGATCCTGTCCGCGGTCGTTGGCCCCTTTACGCTTCGGTACAGGCAGGCAAAAAGTCCCAGGGACACGAGGATCAAAAACACGGTCATCACCGCGTCATACATGCTTTCCATAAACCCTGTCCTCCATTTCAAGAAGCCGTTTTTCAAAGACGCTGTCGCTGAGCGCGTCTGCCATTTCCTGCGTCAGGCAATGCACGGTAAGCACGTTGTCCACCAGCTGCACCGTGACGGTGCCCGGGGTAAGGGTAATGGAATTTGCAAGCACTACCCGGGCGGTCTTGCTTTTCAGCTTCGATATATAGTTTCTAACGCAGGGTGCTTCGCGCCTTGTAAATATAAGCCGTATGACCTGCAGGTTTGCAAAAAAGATCTCCTTCATCAATAGCGCAAAATACAGCGCCCCCTGCGGGATCAGCTTGTAGATCGTAAGCTCCTTTTTAAAGCTCCACCCGCCAAAAAAGTAGGCGGCTGCAAGCAGCAGTACAGTTACGATAAGGCCGGTCAAAAGGGTATCCGCGGCGATCCTTCCGTTTAGGGCCAGCCAGAATCCAAAGAGCATCGCAATCATGGCTGCGCCTCCTCCCTGCGGTCTTCATATTTGCTTTCCAGAAATTTTTGCGAATGATACAGGCTGCATTTGCCGCTTACCAGAAAACTCACCGCTGATGACAGCGCAAACAGCGTAAGCCCCTGGCCGCCGAACATCTCAGAGGCGATCAGCACGCTTGCAACTGGCGCGTTCGTCACCCCGCAAAATACGCTTACCATGCCGATGGCGGAGGAGATCTCAGGCGCAAGGCCAATGAGCTCGCCCGCAAAACCGCCAAAGGCCGCACCCACGAAGAAAGCAGGCACGATCTCGCCGCCCTTGAAGCCGCCAGCCAGGGTGATAGCCGTAAGCGCAAGCTTTACGATCCATCCCGCGGGCAGCGTTTCCCCTGCGAGCATACGCTTTATGACGCCCATGCCCGCGCCGTCGTAATCCCGCGTGCCGAGAAGGAGCGTAAGCGCTATGACAAGCGCGCTTGCACAAAGCACCCGTACAAATTCGTTTTTCAGATAGCGCCCCGCAAGCTCGTGCGAAAGGTGCATCACCTTGCAAAACAAAATAGCGACCAGCCCGCACGCAATGGAAAGGACGAGGGTCTTAAGAAGGGTCACAGCCCCTTGCTCCGGAATAGAAGCAAGAACAAAGCGCGTGGGCTCCACGCCGATCAGAGCGCCGATCACAGAAGCGGTGATCGCAGACAGCATGCAGGGCATCAGCGCCTTATAGTGCATTTTGCCAACGTCCACGACCTCTATTGCGAAAAACGCCGCGGCCACAGGCGTACCAAAAAGGGCGCTGAACAGCGCGCTCATCCCGCACATTTCGATGACGCGCATTTGCCGATCGTCAAGTCGAAGCAGCCTTCCAACGCCGCAGGCCAAACTGCCGCCCATCTGAAGCGCCGCGCCCTCCCGTCCGGCGGAGCCGCCGCAAAGCTGGGTCAGGAAGGTGCCTGCAAAAATGAGCGGGGCAAGCGCAAGGGGCACGCTGTTTTCGCCCCTGGCGGATTCAAATACGCGGTCTGTGCCAACTGAAAGGGGCAGGCGCGCCGCTTTATACATAAGTACGATCAAAAGGCCCGCCGCGGGCAGCGCATAAAAAAGCCAGCTTCGCCCCGCAAACTGCGCCGAAGCCCAATCAAGCGCAAAATGAAACGCGGTACCCACCGCGCCGCATACAGCCCCGACTATGGCCGCGATCAGCAGCCAACGCAATGTCCAAAGCGCGGCGTTCCAAACGCCCGCAGAGCTCTTTCGCATTTAATACTCACCTTTTCCTATATTAAACTTTATCATATAACCCCGCGTGTTAATTTTCTATCGCGCTATATTTGCTTTTGTGTATCATATTTGCCCAGGCAAATGCAAAAATTTTTTTGATGGGCTATATCAATGCATTGTGGTTTGTGTTATAATTTATGCGGCAAATCACAAAAACGGGAGGAAAGCAAATGAAGAGCGCATGGATCTTTCAGGGCGGCTGGAGCGGACACGAGCCTCAGCTCACCAGCAAACGCTTTGCCGCGATGCTTGAAAAGCACGGTTATCAGGTGACCATTCACGACAAGCTCGAGGCTGCGGAGGACGGCGAGGCCCTGATGAAGCTCGATCTTATCGTCGCCTGCTGGACGATGGGCCAGATCACCGGCGAGCAGTGCAAAAACATCTGCAAGGCCGTGGGCAGCGGCGTGGGACTTGCGGGCTGCCACGGAGGCATGTGCGACAGCTTCCGCGAAAATACCGAGTGGCAGTTCATGACCGGCGGCCAGTGGATCTCCCATCCCGGCGGAGACGGCGTAAACTATACCGTAAACATCTGCCACGGCTCCAGCCCCATAGTGGAGGGACTTGAGGATTTCCCGGTTTGCAGCGAGCACTATTATCTGCACGTGGATCCCTGCATCGAGGTGCTTGCGACCACGCGTTTTCCCGTTGTTCCCTATTATCACATTTCCAATAAGCCCGTTGACATGCCGGTCGCCTGGACGAAGTTCTGGGGCAATGGGCGCGTGTTCTATACCTCCCTTGGCCATCACGACGACGTGTTTGACAAATCCCCCAACGCCGCCATCCTCATGGAGCGCGGTCTCGTGTGGGCAGGCGAGGGCAAGCAGTACGCGCTTGACCACAAGCTCACGACCGAGCGGTTTGAAAACACCGCCAAAATGTATTAAAGGAGGCGTCCTATGAAGCCGGTAAACGTTGCCATGATCGGTGTCGGCTGCATAAGCGGCATCTATCTTGAAAACATCACAAAAACCTTTAAGGACATAAAGCTCATCGGCGTTTGCGACCTGGTGCGCGAGCGCGCTGAGCAGGCGCAGCAAAAATACGATGTGCCCAAGCTCTATGAAACCATGTACGACGCCTTCAACGACCCGGAGGTTGAGCTTGTTTTGAACCTCACCCGCCCCTACGAGCACTTTGAGGTGAGCAAGGCGGCTCTTGAAGCCGGAAAGCACGTCTACAGCGAAAAGCCGCTTGGCGCTTCCCTTGAGGAAGGACAGGCGCTTGTAAAGCTTGCCGAGGAAAAAGGCCTCATGCTTGGCGGCGCGCCGGATACCTTTATGGGCGCCGGAATCCAGACCTGCCGAAAGCTGATCGACGACGGCTGGATCGGCGACATCGTTGGCAGCGCGGCCTTTATGATCTGCCACGGGCATGAGACCTGGCATCCGGATCCCGACTTCTATTATCAGTATGGCGGCGGCCCCATGTTCGATATGGGCCCGTACTATCTTACGGCGCTGATCAACCTGTGCGGCGGCATCCATTCCGTCATGAGCGCCAGCAAAAAGAGCTTTGCAAAGCGCATGATCACCTCGCAGCCCTTTGCGGGCACGCCCATCGACGTAAACGTGAACACCTACGTAGCCGGCACCATCAAATACGATTCCGGCGCCATCGGAACGCTGTTTACCACCTTTGACGTCTACTACCCCTCACAGGCCCGCTTTGAGGTCTACGGAAGCCGCGGAACGCTCTTTGTGCCAGACCCCAACGGCTTTGGCGGCCCCGTAAAGCTGTTCAGGCCCGAGGACGGCGAGATCAGGGAGATCCCCCTGCTGTTTGACTACAAGCAAAACAGCCGCGCGCTGGGACTGGACGACATGGCGGTAGCCATCCGCACCGGCCGCGAGGCAAGAGCCGACTACCGGCAGACCTTCCATGTGCTTGACGCCATGACCGGCTTTGAAAGAAGCGCCGCCTCCGGCCGCTGGGTCAAGATGAGCACGAAGTACAAGCGCCACAGGCCCATGATCAAAACGCCCCTGATCGGCGCGCTGGACGAATAATTACTTTATAAATCAACATGCAAAACAAGCCTGTACATCACCCAAAGAAGCGGGCAAGGCGTCAAAAAGACGCCCTGCCCCGCCTGCTGATCCTTTTGCTTGCCGCCATTTTGGCCTTTGGAGCGGGGTATTATTTCGGGCAGAAAAACGGCGCGGCGCAGCGTAGGCGCGCGTCCGGCATACTGATCGTAAACGAGCAAAATCCCTTGAGCGCCGATTACGTGCCGGACGAATTGGTAAACCTGTACGAGATGCGCCACTCCTTCAGGCTCTCCCGCGCCGACATCTATCTGACGTACTCTGCCTACCTCGCCGCGCAGGAAATGTTCGCCGCGGCGGAGGCCGAAAACGTAAACGGCTTTACCATCACCAGCGGCTACCGTTCCTACCAGCGCCAGGCGGAGGTGTACGCCGAAAGCAAGCCGGGCTACGCCCAAAAGCCCGGCTGCAGCGAGCACCAGACGGGGCTTTGCTTCGACGTCACCGCCGAAAACACCGGCGGCTTTGAAAACACCCCGCAGTACGCGTGGCTGCGCAAAAACGCCCACAAGTACGGCTTTATCCAGCGCTATCCTGCTGACAAGGCTTCCGTTACCGGGATCTCCTACGAGCCCTGGCATTACCGCTTTGTCGGCGTTGACGCTGCAACAGAGATCTATAAAAACAATTTGACACTCGAAGAATATCTCAAATGATCGGAGGTACCTTATGCTGCTGAAAAACGGTCTGATCCACGACGCTGTAAATCCCGTCCCCTATCTTGCGGATATTTTGGTAAAGGACGGAAAAATCGCCTGCATACAGAAAAACCTCAGCTACGAAAACGAAGAAGTGATCGACCTTACCGGCCTTAATGTCTATCCCGGCTTTGTGGAGGCGCACGGACACATCGGCCTTGACGGCTGGGGCATCGGCTACGAGGGACAGGATTACAACGAATATGGCGACATCCTTTCTCCCCAGCTGCGCGCCATAGACGCCATCCAGCCCCGCGACTATGCCCTGCGCGAGGCGCGCGAGGCGGGCGTGACCACCCTGAACGTCGGCCCCGGCAGCGCAAACGTCCTGGGTGGCACCTTCTGCGCCATCAAGCCCGTCGGCATCCGCGTGGACGACATGGTCGTAAAGCAGCCGACCGCCATGAAATGCGCCTTTGGCGAAAACCCCAAGCGCTGCTACAGGGACAAGGGCAATTCCAGCCGCATGAGCACCGCGGCAAAGCTGCGCGAAATGCTGTTCAAGGCGCGGGAATACGCCGACAAGCTGGACGCGGCAAAGGATGACCCCTCCAAAAAGCCCGCCTTTGACATGAAGCTGATGGTGCTGGTGCCTGTGGTAAAGGGTGAGCTGCCCTTAAAGGCGCACGCGCATCAGGCGGACGATCTGTTTACCGCCATCCGCATCGCTAAGGAGTTTAACGTAAAGCTCACCCTTGAGCATGTGACCGAGGGACATCTGATCGCGGACCAGCTTGCTAAGGAAGGCTACATGCTTGCTGTCGGGCCGACCCTTGGCCACGCAAGCAAGTTCGAATTGAAGGACAAAAGCTGGATCACCCCCGGCGCGCTGGCAAACGCCGGCTGCCACGTGTCCATCATCACCGACTCCCCCGTGATCCCCCAGAAGTATCTGCCCATCTGCGCGGGACTTGCCGTCAAAAACGGCATGAAGCCCTTTGACGCTTTAAAGGCCATTACCATCAATCCCGCCCGCCACATCGGTATCGAAGACCGCGTGGGCTCGCTCGAGGCCGGAAAGGACGCAGATATCGTGGTGTGCGAGGGCGATCCCTTTGAGATCAGCTGTCAAAACCGCTACGTCTTCATAAACGGAGTAAACGTACTGTGACGTACGCGCTCAGTGCCCTGGTATTCGTCTTTGGCGCGTACTTTTGCTGGCGCTTTTTGCGGGTCGATGCTTCGCCCCGCAAAAAATCGCTGAATAAGTGCGCGCCCTCTGCCGCCTGCTGGGCGCTGAGCCTTTACGCCTTGCTTTCGGCGCGCGGCTTTTCCCTGCCCGGTGCCCTGCTTTGCGCGGGGCTTTTTGTGTGCATCGCGGCGGATTGGGCGCTGGAGTTTTCCTTTCTGCCGGGCGCTTTGCTGTTTTCGCTTTCGCACCTTATGTTCATTCTCGCGTTTTGCTTTTATGCCGGGTGGCTGCCAAGCTTTTGGATGCTTGGCCTTTCGCTTTTGATCCTGTATACCCTTATCCGGCTTGTCCGGCAAGAGGGAGAAAAAGCCCCCTCCCGCATGATCTACGCATACGTTTTCTTTATCTCCCTTATGGTGTCCTACGCTGTAAATAGCGGGTGGATCTTCACGCTGGGAGCGCTTTTGTTTATGAACTCTGATCTATTATTGGGCCTTAGGCTCTTTAAAAGGCTCAGCGGCCCAAGCCTTGGATGGGCTGTTATGGTGCCCTATTACCTTGCGCTTTATCTGTTTGCGCTCGGCAGTCTGTTTTGCCTTTAGAATAATCTTTCAGGAGGAAGCCTCATGAATACCGTAAGCATCAAGGACGTCAGCATCCAACCGTCGTTTCTTCGCCAGCTGATGGATATGGTCGCTTCCCGCATGATCCCGTTTCAGTGGGAAGCGCTGAACGACCGCGTCCCCGACGCTGCGCCCAGCTACTGCATAAGAAACCTGCGCGCGGTGATCGGCGAGATCGAAGCCCCACACGGCGGCTGCGTGTTTCAGGACAGCGACCTTGCCAAATGGATGGAGGCCGCAAGCTACAGCCTTGTGTGGAACAGAAATGAAACGCTTGAAGCCAATATCGATTACACTGTATCGCTCATGCAAAAGGCCCAGTGTCCGGACGGGTATCTGAACACCTACTACCAGCTTACGGACTTGAGCAAGAGATTTACAAACCTCAGGGACAATCACGAACTCTACTGCGCCGGACATCTGATCGAGGCGGCGGTCGCGTATTTCGAGGCTACCGGCAAGCGCGCCTTTCTGGACGTGATGCTAAAGTATGTGGACCTGATCGATCAGACCTTTGGCCCCGAAGAAGGCAAGCTCAAGGGCTATCCCGGGCACGAGGAGATCGAGCTTGCGCTGGTCAAGCTCTACAGCGTGACGCACGACAAAAAGCATCTGGCGCTTGCCAGCTACTTTATCGAGCAAAGAGGCGCGCAGGGCGCTTATTTCGACGAAGAGGCAAGGCGGCGGGGCGGCGAGCCCGGCTGGGGTCACAGCGTCTATTCGCAAAACCGCTACTATCAGGCGGGCAGCCCGGTGCGCGAGCAAAAGGCCGCGCTGGGACACGCCGTGCGCCAATTGTATCTGCTTAGCGGCATGGCGGACGTTGCGCGGGAAACCGGCGACGAAAGCCTTAAGGACGCCTGCATCGCCATGTGGAAAAACATCACCCGCAGGCAAATGTACATCACGGGAGCCGTCGGGCAAAGCGCCTTTGGCGAAGCGTTCACCTTCGATTACGATTTGCCAAACGACCTCGTCTATGGCGAGACCTGCGCGTCCATCGCCCTGTTCTTCTTTGCCCAGCGCATGCTGCGCTTGCAGCCCCACGGTGAATACGGCGATATCTGCGATACCGTGCTGTATAACGGCACCATCAGCGGTGTAAACCTCGAGGGCAACCGCTTCTTCTATGTCAATCCCCTGGAGAGCGTACCCGAGCGCAGCCAGAAGAATCAGAGCTTTGTTCATATCAAGTCCGAAAGGCAGCCCTGGTTTGGCTGCGCCTGCTGTCCGCCAAATCTGGCGCGCATGATCGCGGCGCTGCCAGGCTCTGTTTGCACAAGCCAGCAAAATACGCTGTATCTGAACCTCTTTACCTCCTGTAAGGTTTCGACCCAGCTGGACGGCGGAGCGCTCTGTCTGGAATGCGATACCCGCTACCCCTGGGACGGCGACATCCACATAAAGCTTGACGCGTGCTTTGAGGGCTTCTGCCTTGCGCTGCGGCTGCCTGGCTGGGTGGACACGTATGAGCTTACCGTAAACGGGGCAAACGTCGTTACCACCATGGATGACGGCTACATCTTTATAGAAGGCCTGAAGGCCGGGGACGAGGTGCGCTATAATCTGCACATGCCGGCCCGCGTCGTGCGCGCGCATCCGCGCCTTCGCCAGACGGCCGGCCAGCTTGCCGTGATGCGCGGCCCTGTGGTTTACTGCCTTGAGGAAGTGGACAACGGCGCCCTGTTGAATAACGTTTGCCTGTCCCCCGCTGCCTGCTTTACTTATGAAGAAACCAGCATCAAGGGCATGCCCCTTGTGTGCCTTTCGGCGCCCGCAAAGCGGCAAAGCGAAAGCGGCTGGGACGAATACGAATTGTACGCTTCCCATCACGAGCCGGTATACGAAGACATCACCGCGCGCTTTCTTCCCTACTTTGCCTGGAACAACCGGGGTACGGGTGAAATGCGCGTATGGCTGCGCGCCTTTGAGGGATAGCGGCCTTGGTTAAATGCTTGCAAGCACTTGACAGTGATTTGAAGCAAACGATATAATTCACACATTCTGTATATTCTGTCGGCTCTTTGCAGCCGGATCAGCGAGAAGGAGAGCGATTGTATGGTGCCATCTGAGATGTACGGTTCTATGGTTTTCAACGACTCGGTCATGAGGCAGCGCCTGCCCCACGATACCTACCGACAGCTCAAGCGCATTTTGGAAAGCGGCGGCAGCCTCGATCGCTCCATCGCCGACATCGTGGCAAACGCCATGAAGGACTGGGCGCTGGAAAAGGGCGCGACCCACTTCACCCATTGGTTCCAGCCCATGACCGGCATCACCGCTGAAAAGCACGAGGCGTTCATCAATCCCACGGGCGACTCCGTCATCATGGAGTTCAGCGGGAAAGAGCTGATCAAGGGCGAAAACGACGCCTCCTCCTTCCCCTCCGGCGGCCTTCGGGCCACCTTCGAGGCGCGCGGCTACACCGCGTGGGATCCCACCTCCTATGCGTTTATAAAAGACAAGACCCTGTGTATCCCAACAGCCTTTTGCTCCTATACCGGCGAGGCGCTGGACAAAAAGACGCCATTGCTGCGCTCGATGGAGCTGATAAACCGTCACGCCCTGCGGGTGTTGGAGCTGCTTGGCGTAAAGGCCCAGCGCGTGCAGGCCATGGTCGGTGCGGAGCAGGAGTATTTTCTGATCGACCGCGCGGCCTACGAAAAACGTCCCGACCTCATCTACACCGGCCGCACGCTGATCGGGCACCGCCCAAGCAAGGGACAGGAGCTGGACGACCATTTCCTTGGCACCTTAAAAACGCGCGTCTCCGCCTTTATGCGCGAATTGGATGAGGAATTGTGGATGCTTGGGATACCCGCCAAGACCTGCCACAACGAAGCTGCGCCCGCGCAGCACGAGCTTGCCTGCGTCTATGAAAGCGTGAACGTCGCTGTCGATCACAACCAGCTGATCATGGAGATCATGAAAAAGATCGCTAACCGCCACGGCATGGTGTGCCTTTTGCACGAAAAGCCCTTTGACGGCGTAAACGGCAGCGGCAAGCACAACAACTGGTCATTGCAGACGGATACGGGCAGAAACCTGCTGGATCCCGGCGACAATCCCGCCGAGAACCTGGTGTTTTTGCTGATGCTGTGCGCGGTCATCCAGGCAGTGGACGACTATCAGGATCTATTGCGCATCTCCGTGGCCAGCGCCGGCAACGATCACCGGCTCGGCGGAAACGAGGCTCCGCCCGCGATCATGAGCATGTATCTGGGCGATGACATGAGCGCGCTGCTTCGCTCGATCGCAAGCGGCACCAGCTATAATCCCGACCACGAATACATAAACAGCGGCGTGGGAACGCTCTCTCGCGTGACCAAGGACAATACCGACCGCAACCGCACCTCCCCCTTTGCCTTTACGGGCAATAAATTCGAGTTCCGCTCCGTCGGCTCCTCCCTGTCCATATCGGACGCGAACGTGGTACTCAATACCGCCGTGGCCGACCGGCTTTCCGAATTTGCCTCCCGGCTCAAGGGCGCGCAGAACATCAAAACAGAGGTGTACCGCCTCGTGTGTGAGACCGTGCGCGACCACAGCCGCATCCTCTATAACGGCAACAACTATTCCTCCGAATGGACAAAGGAGGCCGCAAGGCGCGGGCTTTTGAACCTTGCAAATACCGTGGACGCCCTTTCAGAGTTCACGAGCGCCAAAAACGTCGCTCTGTTTACAAGGCATGGCATCTTCTCCGAAACCGAGATGATCTCCCGCCGCGAGGTGATGCTGGAATCCTATGCCAAGGTTGTAAACATCGAAGCCCATACGCTTTGCGACATGGTAAACAAGGACATCCTGCCCGCCTTGTTTGGCTACTGCGGCGAGCTTACAAATCTGTGCAAGGCAAAAAGCGACATCGGCCTTCCCGCAGGCGCGGAAAAGAAGCTTTTGCAAAAGCTCTCCCCCCTGACCGACGACATCTATCAAAGCCTGGATGCCCTGGAAGAGCAGATCGCTTTGGCGTCGCAGGACGGAGTCACCTCCTCCAGCGTGCAGGCCTTTGCCGAAAAGGTGCTGCCCTGCATGGACAGCCTGCGCATCTTTGTGGACAGCGCTGAAGCCCTTACCGATTCCCGCCGCTGGCCCTACCCCGGCTACGGCGAGCTGCTCAGCAGTGTGCATGAATAAATATGCACGTATATACGATTTCAATGCAATTTAACGCTGAATATACTTGACATTTCCTGCATATAGGTGCATAATCTTGCATACAACGATATGGAGGAACTAATATGAAACGCTTTAAAAAGATCGTGCTGGCCTATTCGGGCGGCCTTGATACCTCGATCATAATCCCCTGGCTCAAGGAAAACTATGATGATCCCGAGATCATCGCCGTCTCCGGCGACGTAGGTCAGGGCACCGAGCTTGACGGCCTTGAGGAAAAGGCCATAAAAACCGGCGCAAGCAAGCTCTACATCGAAGATCTGAAGAGCGAATTCGTAAACGATTATATCTTCCCCACCCTGAAGGCCGGCGCAAGGTACGAGGGCGAATATCTGCTTGGCACCTCCTTTGCCCGCCCCATCATCGCAAAGCGCATCGTGGAGATCGCCCTAAAGGAAGGCGCGGACGCGATCTGCCACGGCTGCACCGGCAAGGGCAACGATCAGGTTCGATTTGAACTGACCATAAAGGCCTTCGCCCCGCAAATGGCGGTCATCGCCCCCTGGCGCGAGTGGAGCATCAAAAGCCGCGAGGAGGAGATCGACTACGCCGAGGCGCATAACATCCCCCTCAAGATCAGCCGCGAGACCAATTATTCCAAGGACAAAAACCTTTGGCACCTCTCGCACGAGGGCCTCGACCTTGAAGATCCCGCAAACGAGCCGCAGTACAATAAGCCTGGCTTCCTGGAGCTTGGCGTTTCCCCCGAGCAGGCGCCGGACGAGCCGGAGTACATCACGATCGGATTTGAAAAGGGCGTGCCAGTATCCCTGAACGGAGAAGCAATGGACGGCGTCACCCTGATCGAAAAGCTGAACGCCCTTGGCGGAAAGCACGGCGTAGGCCTATTGGATCTTGTGGAAAACAGGCTTGTGGGCATGAAGAGCCGCGGCGTTTACGAAACCCCCGGCGGGACCATCCTCTATAAAGCGCACGACGTGCTTGAGACCCTGTGCCTCGACCGCGACACCATGCACTATAAGAGCCTCGTCGCGAACCGCTTTGCGGAGCTGGTATACTTTGGCCAGTGGTTCACGCCCCTGCGCGAGGCGCTTTCCGCTTTCGTGGACAGCACGCAGCAGACCGTGACCGGCACTGTAAAGCTTAAGCTCTATAAGGGCAACATCATAAACGCCGGCACCACCTCGCCATACAGCCTGTACGATCCTGAGATCGCCACCTTCGACGAGGATCACGTCTACAATCAGGCGGATTCCAGAGGCTTTATCAACCTCTTCGGCCTGCCCATCAAGGTAAAGGCGATGGTCAACGCCAAAAACAAGTAAACGGAGCCGTATATGAGCGACAAACTTTGGGCGGGGCGCTTTTCGCGGGCACTCGACGCTCAGGCAAACGATTATAACGCGTCCATCCGCTTTGACAAACGCATGTACGCGGAGGACATCACCGGAAGCATGGCGCACGCCGCCATGCTTTCGGCTACCGGCATCATTTCCAAAGAGGATGGCGAAACGATCATCGGCGCGCTGGAAGGCATTTTGGCGGACGTAAACAGCGGAAAGCTGGAGATCGACCTTGGCGCGGAGGACATCCACAGCTTTGTAGAGCAGGAGCTCGTGCGCCGCATCGGCGATACCGGCAAGCGCCTGCACACCGCGCGCAGCAGAAACGACCAGGTCGCCCTGGATCTGCGCCTGTACCTGCGAAACCAGACTGATGAGATAATTGCACTCCTTAAAAAGCTCATACAGGTCATCTGCGACAAGGCGGAGGCCTACAGCGCAGCCATCATGCCGGGATATACGCATATGCAGCGGGCGCAGCCCATCAGCTTTGGCCATCATCTTATGAGCTATTGCTTTATGCTGCTTAGGGACATCGGCCGTCTTCAGGACGCGCGCGCACGCATGAACGTCTCTCCCCTTGGCTGCGGCGCGCTTGCCGGAACCACCTTTCCGATCGACCGGGAGATGACCGCCCAAAGCCTGGGCTTTGACGGGTCCTGTCTCAATTCACTTGACGGCGTGTCAGACAGGGACTTTTGCGTTGAGCTGGCAAGTGCCCTTTCGCTGGTCATGGCGCATTTGTCCCGCTTCAGCGAGGAGATCATCCTCTGGTGCAGCTGGGAATTTAAGTTTATCGAGCTGGACGACGCCTTTTCCACAGGCTCCTCCATCATGCCGCAAAAGAAAAACCCTGACATCGCGGAGCTCACGCGCGGCAAGGCGGGCCGTGTGTACGGCGATTTGATCTCCCTGCTTACGATGCTAAAGGGCATCCCTCTTGCCTACAACAAGGACATGCAAGAGGACAAGGAGGCCATTTTCGACTGCTTCGATACCGCAAAAATGGCACTGACGGTCTTTGCCCCGATGCTTGAGACCATGCGTGTAAATACCGACAGGATGCGAAAGGCGGCCCTTGAGGGCTTCATCAACGCGACCGACTGCGCCGACTATCTGTGCGCTAAGGGCCTGCCCTTCAGAAGCGCCTACAAGATCGTGGGCGAGCTTGTGGCTTACCTCATACGTACCAGCAAAACGCTTGAAAGCGCCTCGCTGTCAGAGTATAAACAGTTCAGTGACCTGTTTGACGAGGACGTCTATCAGGCCATAAACCTCGAGCGCTGCGTCGAAAAACGCCAGTCGCTTGGCGGGACGTCGCCCGTGCAGGTTGCAAAGCAGATCGCTTTTGTAAGGGAGCAATTGCAAAAATAGTTACTGAATAAGCCCGCGCGTTCTTCTTATGAATGAACTCCTTGAGTTTATCGGTTTGTATCGGATAGGTGGCGTAAGCCCTCTATCCGTTTTTCCTTCAATTGCAGCCATGATGACGAATATGGGATAAGCGGGATTCCTACTGGCCCGACCGAACTTGGCACGAAAAGCAATTATAAAGACATTAAATACATCGTTACAGCTTTTTCTCCAAGGAACTCATACGCTGTCAATAATATTTTGCCAGAAGAACGCAAAGCCGTTCTTCAAGCCGGCTCAGATACTGGGCGGCTGTGATCTGCCCGGTTAGCAGTTCCTCCATCAGCAAATCGCACACATCATCCCAGCGCATCGCATACAGCAAGGGCTGATAGCGAGAAATGGAAAACTGTGGCATTGCTTCCTGATACTGCTTTATCGCCTCCTGCGGGATCACTTTTCTGCCATATTCATAAGCCTCTTCGGAAATCGGATAGAGCGCATACTGTACCGGGATCGAATAATCGTTCTTTGCAATATACTCCAGGTATTGCTCCGCCGCCTCCTGGTTCATGCTATTTGGATTAACAATATAGTAGATCAATTCACATTCGTAGCGAGGCTCCAGCGCCTTATCGAGCATTATTGGCTGGATATACGCCATGTCTGATTCGTAAGCGGAAAGCGCCCTGGTATATGCTTCGTGGTATGGATCGAAGGCCCAGGTATCATAGATGCAGTTTGTTACAGTGTCCGTGCCCGCTTCGCTGTTACTTGTCTTAAGAGACATAATGCGTTCTATAAAAGATATCATTTCAGGCTTATCCAGATCCGGCATGTCTGGGAAAAGGACTTCACGCGTATCCTGAAAGCACAGCGTTACAGCAAGTTCAATGGCTTTTTCGCGTTCCAAATCAATGGAATAGCTGTAGGGATCGAACGAGGCCTCCGTGGTATTCTTCGCATAGAGAAACCACTGTTCCATCTGACTGATCCAATCTGACAAATCTGACGCAGGCTGCTCTAAACCATGCATCCTCATCAGTTCGGTATTGACACTCATCCATCTTGAATAAAACAGGTCAGGATAGCCCAACAGCTTCCCGTCATAAAGCAGGTATTCTCCAACAATCGGATACATCTCCTGCACCTGATTTTTCAGTTTGTCCGAACTGATCGGCGCCAGAAATCCCTTTTTATAAGCTGACAGGATGTCGATCTCATCACTGGATACCCTGATAATATCGGGGATGGATAAATCATACCCCTTCAAATCGCTGAGGTAATCCCAGATTTGCTCGGTCGGCAAATCTACATATTCTAAAATAATATCCTTGTTTTCCTCCATGAACTGATAATCGCTTTCGCCCTTTTGCGGGCCTCCTTCAGTGGCACCAGGGCGATATACGCGAAGCACGGCTGTGCCGTTTAGTTCCCCGGGAGCTGCCAAGGGATCTGTAAAGTCCTCCTTGCCACGAGGCAGCAACAGGATCGTTGAAAGAAGCAGGAGGATGGATAGCGCCAGAACTGCATAACGAAGCGCCTCGCTTTTTCCCTGGACGGCATGGCGTTTTTTGTTTTGGGCAAGAGCGAGCACTTTTTCAAAAAGCAACGGATCTGCTGTCAAATGCTGCAATTCCCTGTCGATCTGTTTTTGAAAACGATTCTCTGTATCCTGTTTATTCATGTGTTTCGCCTCCATTTAAAGCGTTTTTTAATTGTTTACGTGCGCGTTTCAGTCTGGAAGATACAAGCGATTGGCTTACATTAAGGCACCTGGCTACCTCGCCTGTACTCATTCCCTGATAGTAGTATAACAGCACTGCTTCGCGCTGACGGTACGGCAGGCGCTCTACTTCGATGTGCAGCATGATTTCGTCCATGGGAAATGGTTGAAAAGCCCTTCCCTCTTCCGGATCCGGCAGGGAACGCTGAATATGCTTTATCCAGCGCGACCGAAGCATCATGCGGCAAGTATTGATAGCAATCGCCATGAGCCAAGCCTTCTCCTTGCTTTTGTCGCGCAAGGTCCCATAGTGCAGAAAAGCCTTCAAAAATGTCTCCTGCGTCGCATCCTCAGCATACTGCCGATTTTTCAAAAGCATATAACACATGCGCATAAGGCGCGTCTGGTACTGGTTCACCAGTCTGTAAAATTCCTCATTAGGACATCCCTCTTTGCCCTGCAAGCCGTTCGCCTCCTTTCTGTTCTGTATAGTAAGATGCGATATGGAGCCCAGAACAGCAACGCTTCACGAAATTTAACATGCCCTCCAAGCTGCCCATCGAATGAGTATATTGTGGGGATGGTTAAACTAAAAAACAACTGCTGTACAAGCACAAACAAAAAATTGGAGCTTTCGGCCACTGTGAGGTGGGAAAACTCCAATTCGTTTAAATAAAGCAGAATAAGCGAATGCTTTTGCAAAAGCTCCGCTGCTTTTCTCCTTTTACTCTTCGATAAACAGGATGCCAAGGGTTTTGGGCCCACAGTGGGTGGACACGGTGCAGCCCGCGAAGGTGTGATGGATCTCCTTTACCGGGATAGTCTCGCGGATGATCGCATACAGTTCCTCAAGCACCGCGTCGTCGACCTCGCCGGACTCCGTGATGAACACGTGCCCGGGGCGGACCTTTCGGCCCTCGAGGCGCTCCTTTACGTACTGCTTGTAGACGAGGTTGATGTTGCCGCGGTATTTCTTATACACGCGCAGCTTTCCGTCCTTCATTTCAAGGCCGGGCTTGAGCTTTAAAAGATTTGCGCCCAGCGCGGCCACACCGGAGCAGCGCCCGCCCTTGCGCATGAATTCCAGCGTGTCCAGCACAAAGCTCGTTTGCACCTTGGCGGTAAGAAAAGTGAGGTGCTGCGCGATCTGCTGCGCAGTCATGCCCTCCGCCGCGCGCTCCGCGCCCTCGATTGCCAGCAGGCCCACGCCGGTCGAAAGCATGCGGCTGTCCACGACGTAAACGCCCTCGAACTTTTCCGCCGCCATGCGGGCTACGTTGCAGGTGTTGGACAGATCGCTGCTGATATCCAGGTGCACGATGTCGTAGCCCTGCTGCACATATTGATTAAAGAAGCTTTCGAACTCTTCTACATTGGGCGCGCTGGTCTTAGGCAGCGTGCCGTCCTTTCTGTAGCGGGCATAGAGCTCTTTGTATGTAAAGTGACCCTCGTCCAGGAAGTTTTCCTCTCCCAGCGTGATCATCAGCGGCATGACCTTGACGTTGTATCTCTCGATCAGATCACGCGACAGATCGCAAGTGGAATCTGCGGTGATCAACACAGGTTTGGACAAAACAATCCCTCCCAAATTAAACGATAACAAAATTATACCACTTAATCTGACTTCTGTCAAACCGAAAACGAAAATTCTACAATCGATTACCAAATTCCGGTTGACATTTCACGCTTTTTCAGTTACTATTTCAAAAATTGCCTGAGGAGGTGTATGCGTTGGCCTTTTACTATCAGGAGCCCTGCCACACGTTTAACGAGTATCTGCTGATCCCCGGTTATACCGACAGGGACTGCGTGCCGGCAAACGTTTCGCTCAAAACCCCGCTCACCAAATTCCGTCCCGGCAGCGAGGAAGCGGCATTCAGCCTGAACATCCCCCTTGTGTCCGCCATCATGCAATCCGTATCCGACGATAGACTCGCCATTGCGCTTGCTAAGGAAGGCGGACTGTCGTTTATCTACGGGGCGCAGAGCATCGAAAGCGAAGCTGCGATGGTGGCCCGCGTCAAAAGCTACAAGGCAGGCTTTGTCGTTTCTGCCTCCAACCTCAAGCCCGACGCGACGCTTCGGGATGTGCTGGCCCTCAAGGAGAAAAACGGCTTTTCCACCATCGCCGTGACCGACGATGGTAGCCCCAACGGTAAGCTTCTGGGCATCGTGACCAGCCGCGACTACCGCGTCTCCCGCATGAACGGAACGGAGCTCGTTTCCAGCTTCATGACGCCCCTGGATCGCCTGGTCGTCGCGCAGGACGGCGTATCGCTGAAGGAAGCCAACGACATCATCTGGGATCACAAGGTCAACTCTCTGCCCATCGTCGACGCGGAGGGACATCTGAAGTATTTCGTCTTCCGTAAGGACTACGCCGCCCACAAGGAAAATCCCCTGGAGCTGCTCGACTGCAATAAGCGCTTCATCGTGGGCGCAGGCATCAACACCCGCGATTTCAAGGAGCGCGTGCCCGCCCTGCTGAACGCAGGCGCGGACGTATTGTGCATCGACTCCTCCGAGGGCTACAGCTGCTGGCAGGCGGATACCTTAAAGTGGATCCGCGATACCTACGGCGACAGCGTAAAGGTGGGCGCGGGCAACGTCGTGGACAGGGACGGCTTCCGCTTCCTGGCCGAGGCCGGCGCGGATTTTGTGAAGGTCGGCATCGGCGGCGGTTCCATCTGCATCACGCGCGAGACCAAGGGCATCGGCCGCGGACAGGCCACGGCGGTCATCGAGGTTGCGGCGGAGCGGGACGCTTACTTCCGCGAAACTGGCATTTACGTTCCCATCTGCTCCGACGGCGGCATCGTATACGACCATCACATGACGCTGGCGCTGGCCATGGGCGCGGATTTCCTGATGCTGGGACGCTATTTTGCCCGCTTTGACGAAAGCCCGGGCGCGAAGGTCATGGTAAACGGCGCCTACATGAAGGAGTATTGGGGCGAAGGCTCCAACCGCGCGCGCAACTGGCAAAGATACGATCTTGGCAGCGCGGGCAAGCTGAGCTTTGAAGAGGGCGTGGATTCTTACGTCACCTACGCGGGCAGCCTGCACGACAACGTGGAGCTTAGCCTTTACAAGGTAAAGAGCACCATGTGCAACTGCGGCGCAAGAACGATCAGCGAACTGCACGACAAGGCGCGGATCACGCTGGTGTCCCCCACCTCCATCGTCGAGGGCGGCTATCACGACGTGACCCTGCACACCAACGCTTCCCAAATGAAGTAACGTATAAATTCAAGCAGCCCATCCGTTCAAGGCGGATGGGCTGTGTTTTTAGTATTCTCTTTTATGCGCCCTGCGCCGCAGCTGCGACAGGGGCCTTGCTGACCTCGGTGATGACGTCGTCCAGCACGCACATGGCGTACATGGTGCCCTTGCTTTCCCGGCGCTCGATGCGCACGATGTCCGTGGACAGGCGGGCGCTTTCGCCGCTCTTCAAGGTATAAGTGAACTCAAAGGGCTCCTGCACCAGCAGTGTGCCTGCAAGATAGCTGCCATTCGAGCCGTTTTTGAGGAAGGCAAAGCATTTTACGCCCTTGCCGCCCCTGGCCTGCAGGTCGAAATCGATCAGCAGCACGCGCTTCATGTATCCCTTTTCGCTGACCAGCAGGATCTCGCCCTCCTCGCTGTTGGGGTACACATAGGCCACGCTGTCGCCGGGTGCCAGCGCGATGCCCTTTACGCCCGCCGCGGAGCGCCCAATCACGGAAACCTCCTCCATGCGGAAGTGGATGCTCATGCCGCTTTTAGTCAGGATCAGCAGATTGCTTTCATCCTTAAGCTGCATCACGCATTTCAGCTTGTCGTCCTTTTTAAGGCCGATCGCCTGAAAGCGCGCGCGGTTGATCGCGTATTCGCTGGCTGGCGTGCGCTTTACGATGCCGCCCTGGCTTACAAACAGCAGCTTTTCCTCGCCCTCGCTTCTAAGCAGCGCCGACACGATGTGTTCGTCCTTTTCAAGCCCGGCAAGCAGCGCGCCGGGAGGCGTTCCCCTGTCCTTTATGCGGCACTCCGGGATCTTATCCACCGGCAGCGAATAGCAAAAGCCAAGGTCGGTAAAGAACAACACCCGCGCGTCCGTGTCGCAGGGCACAAGCTGCAGCGCGTCCGTCTCTTCGCCGGCAGCGGCGCTTTTTTCGTAGAGCCGGGGCGAGACGCGCTTTATAAAGCCCGCGCGGCTAAGGTAGACAAGCGTCTCATCCGCAATGTGCGGCAAGGGCTCGATCTCCTTCTCTGCAAAACCGTCCACAAGCAGGGTGCGGCGGGGCGTTGCGTACTTTTCCTTTACCTCGATCAGCTCGTCTTTGATGACCTTCATAAGCTTTTTTTCGCTTTTCAGGATCGCTTCCAGCTTTTCGATAAGCTTTAAAACCTCGGCGTATTCCTGCCGCAGAGTCAAAATCTCAAGATTTGTCAGCCTTTGCAGGCGCATATCCAATATGGCCTGCGCCTGGATGTCCGTAAGGGCAAAGCGCGCCATCAGCCGTTCCTTGGCTTCCTTTGGGTTTTTGCTGGAACGGATGAGGCGGATCACTTCGTCCAGGTTGTCTACGGCGATGATCAGCCCTTCCAGGATGTGAGCGCGCGCCTTGGCCTTGTCCAGCTCGTATTTTGTGCGCCTGAGCACCACGTCCTTGCGGTGCCTGATGTAGTATTCCAGTATGGCCTTAAGCCCCAGCTGCATGGGCTTTCCGTTTGCGATGCACACCATGTTGATGCCGAAGGTGTCCTGAAGCTCGGAATACTTGTAAAGGCCGGCAAGCACGCGCTCAGGGTCGGCGTCGCGCTTTAGTTCGATAACGGCGCGCATGCCTGTGCGGTCGGATTCGTCCCGGATGTCGTAGATGTCGTTAAACAGATCCTTCTTTTCTTCGGACAGGCGCAGGATCTTTTCAAGCAGCGCAGCCTTGTTTTTGCCGTAGGTCATTTCCGTCATGACCAAAAGAGTTCGCCCGTTTGTGCCTTGCTCGATGCTCATCCTGGCCCGCAGCGGAACCTTACCGCGCCCCGTCTCATAGGCCTGGTAAAGCTCCTGCGTCGCAGCCATTACGCCGCCGGTCGGGAAATCGGGCCCGGGGATATACTTCATTAGCTCCCGCGTGGTGATGGCCGGGTTTTCCATCAGCGCCACGCAGCCGTCGATGCATTCGCCAAGATTGTGCGGCGGAATGTTGGTTGCAAGGCCCACGGCGATGCCGTCTGCGCCGTTTACAAGGATGTTCGGAAAGCTCGCCGGCAGAAGATCCGGTTCGTTTTGCGTATCGTCAAAGTTCAGGTGAAAGTCTACCGTGTCCTTGTCGATATCGCGCAGCATTTCCACGGCAAGGTTCGTCATGCGCGCTTCGGTGTAACGCATGGCGGCTGGAGAGTCGCCGTCGATGGAGCCGAAGTTGCCGTGGCCGTCCACCAGCGGCGCGCGCAGGGAAAAGTCCTGCGCCATGCGCGCGAGCGCTCCGTAGACAGAGCTGTCGCCGTGGGGATGGTATTTGCCAAGGCAGTCGCCCACGATCCTCGCGCACTTGCGATGGGGCTTATCGGGCGTAAGCGCCAATTCGTGCATGGTATATAAAATGCGTCGCTGCACGGGCTTTAAGCCGTCCTCTACCCTCGGCAGGGCGCGGTCTAAGATGACGTGCTCGGAATAAGGCATCATGGAGGCGTGCATCACGCTCTCCATCGTCTTTTGCATGATGACCTCGGGCTTTGGCGCGCCTTGTGCGTCGTGGCTGTTCCTTTTAGCCATTTATCCTCTGCCTCCTTCCGCGCCCACGGGCTTGAATTCGTCCTTTTTGTTGAAATCCGCGTACATAAAGATATAATCCTTGCGGGGCTCCACCTTGTCGCCCATAAGGATCGTGACCATGCGCTCCGCCTCCGCGTCGTCCTCGATGGACACCTGGGTAAGCTTTCTTCCCTCAGGGTTCATGGTGGTTTCCCACAATTGCTCGGGGTTCATTTCGCCAAGGCCCTTGTAGCGCTGCAGGCTGTAGCCCTTCCCCACGCCCTTCATGGCCTCCGCCAGCTCCTTATCATCGTAGCAGTAGATCGCCTTATCGCCCTTTTGGATCTTGTACAGGGGCGGCATGCCCATGTAGACGTGCCCGTCCGTGATCAGCGGCTTCATGTAGCGGTAGAAGAACGTAAGCAGGATCGCGCGGATGTGCGCGCCGTCCTGGTCCGCATCCGACAGGATGATGACCTTGTCGTACTTTAGCCGCGTAAGGTCGAAATCCTCCCCGATGCCGGTGCCAAGGGCGGTGATCATGGAGCGGATCTCCTCGTTAGCGAGCACCTGGTCGATCCGCTTTTTTTCGGAATTCAGCGGCTTTCCGCGAAGGGGCAAAATGGCCTGAAAGCGCCGGTCGCGCCCCTGCTTGGCGCTGCCGCCGGCGGAGTCGCCCTCCACGATGAACAATTCGTTTTTCTTCCAGTCCCTTCCCGTGCAGGCGGAGAGCTTTCCGACCAGCGGAGCGGCCTCCAATTCGTTTTTCTGCCGCGCCATCTGCTTTGCCTTGCGGGCGGCCTCGCGCACCTTGGCGGCCTTCAGGGCCTTGTCCAGCACGACGTGAGCGGTATTTTGATTTTTAAGGTCCTCAAGATAGACGCTCAGCCGCTCCCCTATCCAGGTTTCGACGATAGGGCGCACCTCGGTGTTGCCAAGCTTGCCCTTGGTCTGGCCCTCAAACTGGGGATTTTTTACGTTTACCGCAAGCACGGCCGTAATGCCCTCTCTGAAATCCTCGCCGCTAAGGTTCGTGTCCTTCTCCTTCAAAGCGCCGCTTTTGCGGGCGTAGTCGTTAAAGGCCTTAGTAAGCGCCGCCTTAAAGCCGGTCTCGTGGGTTCCGCCCTCGGGGGTGGGAATGTTGTTTACGTAGGAAAACACGCTTTCGGTGTAGGAATCCGTGTACTGGATGCACGCGCGGATGCGCACGCCGTTTGAATCCCCCTCAAACAGCATGGGCTCTGTGAGCACGGTTTTATCCTTGTTGAGATAGCCGATAAAGTCCACAAGGCCGCCCTCGAACATGTATTCGCTGCGGCGCAATTGCTCGTCCCGGATGCGCTCGTCGATAAAAATGAATTTTACGCCCTTGTTCAGGTACGCAAGATCCCTGATCCGGTGGCGCACGGTTTCGGAGTTGAACTCCACCTCTTCAAACACGCGGGGGTCGGGCTTAAAGCAGATGGTACTGCCCATTTTGCGAGTATTTCCCACCTTTTCAAGCGGCGCAACGGGCTTTCCGGCGGTGATCTTATGGGTTTTGGGATCCTCCACGCTTTCAAAGCGCATATGATAATGGGTAAAATCCCGGTAGACGTCCACCGTGCACCACTCGCTCAATGCGTTTACCACGCTTGCGCCCACGCCGTGCAGACCGCCGGAATAAGCATAGTTTTTATCGTCAAATTTTCCGCCCGCGTGCAGCTGGGTATAAATCACCTCTACCGCGCTTACGCCAAGCTTTGGGTGGATGTCCACGGGCATGCCGCGCCCGTTGTCCGTCACCTCACAGGAGCCGTCTTTTTTTAATGTCACGCTGATCTCAGAGGCGTAGCCATTTGAGGCCTCGTCGATGGCGTTATCCACGATCTCCCATACCAGATGGTGCAGTCCCCTGCTGCCGGTAGAGCCGATGTACATGCCCGGACGCATGCGCACAGCCTCCAGCCCCTCCAATACGGTGATATCTTTTGCGGTATAGCTTTGAGCCATTGGATCCTCCATTGCCGATGTAGATCGTTCATTAAATGCATTTGCAGCATCGTATTATACCATATTTTGCGCTTCTTTGCAAATATATCATTTTAGAACAGTTTATTAAACTTTTTTGTCTTTTTGCCGGGAAATGCCACGTTCCGCTACGGCGCGCTTGCGCGGGAGCTATTTCCAGTGTATAATAGGCTTTGCATCACAAAACAGCAGGGGGTTCAACATGCGCCTTTTTATACTTCTTCTGATCCTCGCCTTTGCCTTTGGCTGCGCTGCCGAAGAAGCGCCTTCCTCAAATGACGAGATGCGCCTTGCCCGCGAGGAAGCCTGGAACAAATACGCCGAAAACCGTCTGCAGGACGAAACACTGATTAAGGAGACGCAGGAGCAGGCGCTTCACCTTGGCGACGTCGTCATGCGCTATACGATCACGGTCAAGGGCAAAATGCCGGAGGGCGGCTATCCGCTGTTTATCGCGCTGCACGGCGGCGGACAATCCGATACGCCGGACATCAATAACCAGCAGTGGGAGCAGATGGGCTACTATTACAGCCAGTGGCTGAATTGCGGCGTATACGTAGCTGTGCGCGGCGTAAGGGATACCTGGGACACGCACTTTAATCCGGAGTCCTATCCCCTGTACGACAGGCTGATCGAGTATATGATATTGACGCAGAACGTCAACCCCGATAAGGTCTATCTTACCGGCTTTAGTGCTGGCGGAGACGGCGTATACGCCATTTCCCCGCGCATGGCGGATCGCTTTGCCGCCGTCAATATGTCAAGCGGCCATCCAAACGGCGTTAGCCTCGTAAATCTTTCAAATCTCCCCATCCAGCTGCAGGCGGGCGAGTTTGACACGGCCTATGACCGGCATAGCGTGACTGCCGAATACGGGATCTATCTTGACGAACTGCAGGCGGCCTTTGGCGGCGGGTACGTTCATCGCACCCTCATCCACTTTAACGCCGGGCACAACTACGCTGACTATTCCCCAAAGCCCCTCATGGTCATGACCGACAGCCGCGCCTGGCTGGAAAGCGGCGAGCGCAGCGTTACGCGCGTCGACTGCTTCCCGCCGGATTACTTTGCTTCCTTCGTGCGGGATCCCTATCCTTCTGCGCTGATCTGGGATTTGGCCACCCGCGCCGAGCTTCGTGAAACCAACAGCTTTTACTACCTGCGCGCCCCCAAAACCACTACGGGAACCATCAGGATCGACCTTGCGGACAACAGCGTCTCCATAAAGACGGAAGAATTGAACGGAGATTTTGAGATCCTCTTTAACGAGGAGATGGTCGATTTTTCAAGGCTGCTGAGCTTTACCGTGGATGGAAAGACTGTTGTATTGCAGCTTCAAGCGGATAAAGCCCTGCTTGCCGAAACGACCTTGGACCGCGGTGACCCAAGGTATCAGTTTGAAGCCTCGGTCAAATACTCTGATCTTCTGTCCCTGCCGGAAGCGGCCCCGCAGTAAGGAAGGGTGAAGCATATGCCCCAGGATAAGCTTGTTGCGATCGTCACCGGCGCCGGCAGCGGCATTGGCTATGAAACCGCGCGCCAACTGTATGAGAAGGGCTGGGACGTGTGGGATCTGTCCCGGCGCGAACGCTGCTACGCAGGCGTAAATCACATTTCCTGCGATATTTCAAACGAGGATCGGGTGAAAACCGCAGTGAACGTGATCCAAAGCCGCTGCGGCCACATCGATCTGCTCATAAACAACGCCGGCTTTGGCATATCGGGCGCGGTGGAGTTTACGCGCCCGGAAGACGCGATGCGCCTGATCGAGGTAAACCTCATGGGCGCGGACGCCGTCACCCGGGCCGTCCTGCCGTACATGCGCGAAAACGGCTCGGGCAGGATCATTTTTATTTCCTCTGCGGCGGCCATTTTCCCAATCCCCTTCCAGGCGTGGTATTCCGCCTCCAAGGCGGCGCTATCGTCCTATGCCCTGGCGCTTCGAAATGAAGTGCGCCCCTTTGGCATAGACGTGTGCGTGCTTTTGCCCGGCGACATCAAAACCGGCTTTACCACCGAGCGCAAAAAAAATCACACAGGCGACGAGCTCTATGGCGGGCGGATCGACAAAGCCGTGTCGGCGATGGAAAAGGACGAGACGGGCGGCATGAGCCCGTCCTACGCGGCGGCGCAGGTCGTAAAATGCGCCTATGCTCGAAATCCGGCTCCCACCAGATGCATAGGCGCAAAGTACTCTCTGTTTTCGCTTTTGAACCGCTTGCTGCCGGGAAGGCTCGTAAGCTTTATCCTTGGAAAGCTCTACTGACTGATCTTCTCTTACGTTTCTTCCGGCACGAATTCGCAGCCTTTGCAGTTGTCGTCAATGGCGCCATCCCAGTACAGCACGCCGTCCTTCAGGGTGAAATAGCCGCTTTGTTTGTCGTAAACGATGGCGGCTGTTTCTTTGCCCTCGTCATCGACGGTGATGAATCTTGCGGCACAATCGTCATACTCGAGGCGTCCGTTCTCTCCCGCGCTCAGCGTCATGGTCCACTGGGTGTAGCTTTCCGCGCTGTCCGCCCAATGGACGGTGACAAGGGTCTTCCCATCCGGATCAAGTTCCACCGTCATCCATGCGCGCTCGGTAACTCTGTCCCAATAATCGCAGGTGCGAAGGATGCCATTAGAAAGATCTGCGGCATCGTCGATTTGCGTATAGTCCCGAAACTCCTCAGCGATCAGGTGGAAGGTCTCATCGTCCATGACCGCGTCCGGGTCTTCGATGCATATGGTATACTGCACATCCCCCACAAACCATCTTGCAAGCTTGAGCCCCTCGCCCTGGGCGTAAGAAAGGAGCTCGGGTTTTGCCTCTCCAAAGGCGCTTGCGCCGTTTAAGTAAACGCCAGAGATGTCGTCAGCAGCATTTCTGGCCCCGCGAAAGCTGTAGGCGTAGCCGTTTATGCGAAAGTTATACTGCGCAAGCGTGTAGCCCTCGCACGCGATGGTCTGAAAAACCTCGTCCGTCACGCCCATCACCGCCGGATGACGCAAAGCGGTACCGCAGAGCTGGTTTATCTCTTCCAGGCTGGAGTGTTCCGTAATGGGATTTGGCAGACCCACAGCCAGCGCGCAGGAGAGCGCAAGCAATACGAATATGCTGATAAAAGAAACGATCTTTTTCATGCTATTTAAATTCCTCCTTGCATCTTGATGCGATACCTTTGACGCACAGGCCGGGCACTTTGTTCACAGGCGGCTCTGCCGGGAGCGGAAATTAAAATTCGGTATAGAATTCCCTGGCCATGTTTCTTTTTCCGGCGGAATCGGATATAATGCATCCGATACGGAGGTTTTCTTATGCTGTTATACTTGATCCGACATGGCGAAAGCGAGGCCAACGCCGATGGCACGCATTCCGGCTGGTCCCCGGTCAACCTGACGGAGGCCGGACGCACGCAGGCCGCCTCGGCGCGCTCCCTGCTTGACGGCGTTAGCTTTGACCGCATCTACGTAAGCGACGTAAAGCGCGCGCAGCAAACGGCTGAGCTGGCGCTTCCCGGGCGCGCGTATTGCTATTGCAGCCTCATACGGGAGCTGAACAATACGGCCATGCGCGGAAAGACGGCGCAGCAGATGCTGTCCTTGTATCCTGATCTCTACCCCGTTTGCCGTAAGCGCTTTGATTACGCGCCTTTGGGCTTGGACTGCGAAAGCGGCATGCATTTGCTGAACCGAGCCGCAAGCTTTTTGAGCATGCTTCAGGACGAGAGCGACAGCAGGATCGCCGCCGTCTGTCACGCGGGCTTCATCCGTTCCTGCGCGGCGTGGGCACTAAATACGCCTACGCACATCCCGCCCCTGGACGTGGACAACGCATCCGTCAGCATCCTTGAATTCAGGCGCGCCAGATGGCACGTCAAACAGTGGAATCTGACGAGCGAAAAGTAAAACAAAGCCGGGCCGCTTTTTTTTGCAGCCCGGTTTCGTTTATTCTGTTTCCAGTACAGCGCTCAAATCAAACGTCGTCTCTTGCTCCTGCTGATAGGCCACCCATGCCTTTTCGGGCATCTGCGCCTGCACCCCGATCAAGCGCTCCGGCGGATAGCGAAGCCTGATGGGCTGCCGCATGAGAAGATACCTTGCGTAATCCCTTCCGTCCTTTAAAGGCTCGCTCAGGTATACGCCGCCCGTTTTTTCCGGGACGGCGTTTTCGGCGCCGTGGATGTCGCTTCCGGAGGTAACGGGCAGGGACAGCGCCTTTGCAAGCTTTAACGCACACGCATCCTCATGGGGCTTGTTGCCGATGTTTACGGCCTCTACCGCGTCGATGCCGCTTAGTTGCAAATGGATGCGCACGATGTAGCCGCGGTCCCGGAAGGGATGCGCCTGCACCACACAGCCGCCAAAGGCATGCACCTGGTCAAAGAGCTCTTCCCTCGTCCAGCCCTCCATCTCGGGATGAGCCAGTAAGAAAGCCTTGTCCAGTCCGTACAGCAGGTATTCGTCGCCGTCGTCAAACTTTTGCTCGATGCCGAAAAATACCTTCAGCCCGCGCTTTGCGCCTTCGTTTGCGGCGTCCTCATAGCCTCTCATGTACGCGTCCACGCGGGCTGCCCAGGGGCCGCTTCGGGGCGCGGCGCAATTGCCCTGAAAGAAATGGTCTGTGACGAAGATGCCGTCGTAGCCCATGTCCTTATACAGGCTGATGTACTCGTGCCCCTCGCTGCGCCCGCAAGCGCTTCCCTGGCAGGTGTGCAGATGCGTTTCGTACAGATACATTACGCGTTCAGCGCAAACGCCTTATAGGCCTTGACAGACTCGTAAAGATCCGCCTTGGAAATGATCTCCCAGGGCGCGTGCATGGACAAAACCGCAACGCCAGAGTCGATCACGTTCATCCCGTACAGGGCGCAGATGTAGGCGATGGTGCCGCCGCCGCCCTGATTTACCTTGCCCAGCTCCGCAGTCTGGAATTTTACGCCGTTGTCATCCATGATGGCGCGGCACTTGGCCATGAATTCCGCGTTCGCGTCGTTGGAGCCGCTCTTTCCGCGGGAGCCGGTAAACTTGTTGAAGCATACGCCCTTGCCGAGGAAGGCGGCGTTCTTCTTTTCAAATGCGCCCGCAAACGCCGGGTCAAAGCCCGCCGATACGTCACAGGACAGCATGCTGGAAGAAGCAAGGGCTCTACGCAGCTTGAGGTCTCCGCCTTCGCCCGCAAGCTCCATAAGCTCTGCGATCGCGTTTTCAAAATACCTGGCGCGCATGCCCGTTGCGCCCACGGAACCGATTTCCTCTTTGTCGGTCAAAATGCAGGCGACGGTCTTTTGGGGCACTTGGTCGATTTCAAACATGGCCTCCAGCTGCGCCCAGGCGCAGATGCGGTCGTCGTGGCCGTAACCAAGCACCATGGAACGGTCAAAGCCCAGGTCGCGGGGTTTGCCGGCCGGCACGATCTCGAGCTCTGCAGAGAGGAAGTCCTCCTCCTCAAAGCCATAGCGCTCCTTGAGCAGCGCAAGCACGTTGGCCTTTACCGCGTCCTTGTCTTCGTCCTTCAGTGGGCAGGAGCCGATGATCAGATCCAGCTGCTCGCCGTCGATAAACTCTGCGGCGCTCTTCTTCATCTGATCCTGTCCAAGGTGCGGCAGGATGTCGCTGATGCAGAATACGGGATCCTTCTCGTCCTCGCCTACGTTCAGCTCGATCACGCTGCCGTCCTTTTTGACGACTACTCCGTGTATGGCAAGGGGAAGCGTCAGCCACTGGAAGCTCTTGATGCCGCCGTAGTAGTGCGTATCCATGTAGACAAGCGACTCGGTTTCGTACAGGGGGTTCTGCTTAACGTCCAGGCGCGGAGAGTCGATGTGCGCGCCGATGATGTTCAGGCCCTTTTCCAGCTTTTCGCTGCCCACGATGAACAGCATGATGCACTTGTCCATGTGCGTATAGTAGAGCTTTTCGCCCGCTTTTAAGGCTTTTCCGGAAGCGATGCGCGCGGCCATATCTTTAAAGCCGTGTTTTTTTGCAAGCTTTACCGCTTCCTTTACACATTCACGCTCGGTCTTTCCCGCGCCAAGATAGGCCTTATAGCTTTCGCCCAGCGCCATTACCTGTTTAAGCTCGTTTTCGTCATAGGTTTTCCATGCGTTTACGCGTTCCATAACCAAATCCCTCCTTTAAAGGTTTAAAAGATTATACTACCGCCCGTGTTAAGGTTCAACCTTTCCCTCGGACGCTGCGTCCATCAGGTATCTTTCGTCTGGCACCACGTCGCAGGAGGCCGTCAGGCGGTCGATGCCGTTTAGCCACATCAGGGACGATACGTCCTTGCACAGCTTTACCTTCGGCTGGCGCGTTGCGATCATCACCTCTACGCCCACCACCTCGATCTGACATTCGTGCATCATTTCCGTCATGCCCTGCAGCGTGCCGCCGCCCTTGGCGAAATCGTCCACGATCAGCGCCTTCTGCCCCGCTTTTACGGCGCGGCGGGAAATGGCCATCGTATCCACTCGCTCGTTGTCGGAGCCGGAGATATAGTTGATCTTTACCGCGCTGCCCTCGTAGGCTTTGGAATCCCTGCGCGCGATCACAAGCCCCGCGCCAAGCGCCTGCGCCGTCATAAGCGCAAAGGGGATGCCCTTGGTTTCCATCGTCAGCACAAAATCGGGAACGTTGCCCATGTATTTTGCCGCCACGACGCTTGCCAGCTGCCGCGTGATCTCGGGATCGCTTGCAACGTCCGAGCTGTACAAAAAGCTTCCGGGCAGCAGTCTGCCGGGCTCGGAAAGCTTTTTGGCGACGGAAGAAACGATTTGGGCCGCTTTCTCCTTTGAGACGCGGGGACGGTAGCGCACGCCGCCCGCTGCGCCGGGGATCGTTTCCACTGCGCCTACGCCGTATTTTTCGCACGCCTCGGCAAGCAGCTCGATGTCCTCGCTGATGGAGGATTTTGCCGCATTCAGCATCTGCCCAAATTCATTTAAGTTGTATAAACGGTTTGGGTTGGTCAGCAGGATCTGGGAAATCACTGCCAGGCGTTCCGTTCGCCGTATATGTTCCATGGTGCCCCTCCAATTCCGAACGTTCGGATTCTTAAATCCATTATAATACGGATTTGCTAAGTTTTATATCTTTCCGCCAAGCTTTATCGAATTCTGAATATTATTTTAACCGTCGTCAAAAAATGAGGTTGAAGAAGCTGGCCAAATGGTGTATAATATAAAAGTATACAATCAGGAGGATAAAATGGATATACAGGATTATTTCGGCAAACACCTATACTTTATTGGCATCGGCGGCAGCTCCATGAGCGGCCTTGCGCGGCTTATGAGCTGGCACGGCTGCAAGGTGAGCGGCTCCGACAGAACGGCCAATCACAAAACCGATGCGCTCAAGGAGATCGGCGTCACCATTTACGTGGGGCACGAGGGCAAAAACGTGGCGGGCAGCGATTTGGTCATTTACTCCGCTGCCATCCCCGAAACCAATCCCGAGCGCGTCTACGCAAAAGAAAACAACATTCCCCAGATCGAGCGCTGCACGCTGATCGGCCTTATCATGGCGCACTATGGAAACGCCATCGCAATTTCCGGCACCCACGGCAAAACCACCACCACCGCCATGATGGCGCAGGTCTTTATGGCGGCGGGCGAGGATCCCACGATCCATATCGGCGGCGAATTCCCGGCGCTTGGCGGCTCGACCCGGCTGGGCGAAGGTGAGACCTTCATCTGCGAGGCCTGCGAGTACAACGCAAGCTTTTTAAGCTTTTTGCCGGATCAGGCAGTCATACTGAATATCGACGAGGATCACCTTGACTTTTATAAGGATATCGACGATATCACAAACGCCTTTGCGCGCTTTGCGCGCCTGGTGCCAAAGGACGGCTGCGTGTTTGGCTGCGGCGACGATCCCAGGGTCTATAAGCTATTGGACAGCCTGGAATGCGACACCTGCACCTTTGGCCTTCAGCCGCAAAACATGATCCGCGCGGAGGAGGTCTCCTACGACGAGGACGGTTGCGCGCATTTCACGGCGACCTACTTTGGCCACCCCCTGTGCGAGATCCAGATGAAGGTGGGCGGCGAGCACAACTTAAAGGACGCGCTGGCCGTCATCGCTGTGGCAAACCGCGCCCAGCTTCCCATGAGCGTCGTGGCACAGGCGCTGTCCGATTTTTCGGGTGTTGAGCGCAGATACGATCTTACCAGCGTGACCGACGGCGTAAAGGTCTACACCGATTACGGCCACAACCCCACCGAAACGGCCACGGTGCTTGGCGTAGCGCGCAAGCAGGCGAAAAAACGCCTGTGGGCAGTTTTACAGCCCCACACCTACAGCCGCACGAAGACCCTGTTCCACCAGTGGCTCGAATGCTTTGACGACGCGGACGAGATCCTCGTTACAGACATCTGCGGCGCGCGCGAGGTGGATCCCGGCGACATCAACAGCGGCATGCTTGTAGACGCGATGCTCAAAAAAGGTCTGAACGCGCACCTTACGCCTTCCTTTGACGACACGGAGGCGTATCTTCGCGCGCACTGGCAGCCGGGCGACAGCGTGGTAACGCTTGGCTGCGGCGACATCTATTTATTGAACGAACAAATCGCCGCCCACGGCGATACCCCAAAAGCCTGAGAGGTACCTTCATGAATAAACGAAGTCTTTCCTTCCTGTGCGCGTTGTGCTTTGTGCTTATGCTGCTGATGCAAAGCGCCGAGGCTGCGACGAAGAAAAACGCCGACCCCACGCCCACCCCTACGCCCCGGCCCACGCCCGTCGTGACGCCCGCGCCTACCCCTACGCCCATACCGCTGTTGTCCTCTGCGCAATACGTGCTTCAGTGGAAAAACGACGCGGAGCGCGGCATGACCTACATGGTGCCCACCCATTGGGAGCAGACCGCCATCGGAGAGCGCTACCGGGTCTATTCTGAGCCGACACCGGACGGCATAAGCGGCTTCCGCGTCGCGTTCGTCAATAAAAAGAAGTCCAAAGCAGCGGACGCTTCCAAAATGCGCGCAGAATTCAAGCAGCTGATGGCTGAGATGGAGGCCGTCTATACGGACTTTTCCTGGAACGGTAACATCTCGCGCGATTATATGCTGGTAAAGTTCAAGGGCTACAGCGCGGAATACACCTATACCGACGATAACGGCGAGCCCATGCAGGGCTTTGCGATCATCGCCACCTACGACCGCCGCATCTACTGCATGAACTTTTCCGGCCCCGTTGCGCGCTTTGCAGATATGAAATCCATTATGCTGCGCATGATGGAATCCGTCACCCGCGCGTAAGATCATTAGCATAAGCAAGCTAAAAGCCCCGCCGAACCGGCGGGGCTTTGACTTACCCTTGCATTTGTCAGTTTGCAAGCTTTTCCCTTACGTCGCCCTCGTTGAAGGGGTTGCATTCGGGGCAGGGATTCTTGCCGTCCTGGTGCAGCGCTTCATATAGCGAGTGGGTGTATTTGTCGTCGTACATCTGCTGGCATTCCTTGGAGGAATGGTAGTATCTGCTGGTCTTGGAATAGTAAACCGGCACGGTCTTTTCGTATTCGTAGATCAGCTTCGTCACGGGATCCAGCGCGCTTTCGTTTACGTTATAGGCGGAATCGTGCTGGCGCATATACTCAAAGCACACGTCCGCGTGGCATTTGGGGCAGTAGGTGAAGTGGCCCGCGTACACGTCGTCAAAGGGAATGACGCGATAGGTGCCCTTGTAGAAGTCGCGGCAGATGTCCGTGGTGTGCGCCACGTTTTTCGCGTCCACCCAGAGGTAATCCTTTTCTGTGCGCTCCATCATCGCGGTGGAAACGACGCTGCACTGCGGGCATACCTGCTTATTGGCCTCTTTGGCCTCCTTCAGCGTGTGCGAGGATGCGCCCAGCATGCCGGAACAATTGCTGATCAGGTGATAGTACGTGCCGCCGGGCGTGTAGTATACGGGTGCTTCCGCTACGTCCCTGATTTCGGGCAGGTCCACGGGCATGGGCGTAGGCGTGGGCTCCGGCGTAGGCGCCAGCGTGGGCACGGGCGTTGCGGCCAGCATGCGGGTCGGCGCGGGCGTGGGGCTGGTAAGCACGATCCCGGCCAGCGGGTTTTGCGTCCTGGGCTCCTGGGTCTGCTTGGGCTCGGTATAGCCGACGTAGTTCTTCATCGCGGAAAGCAGGGCCTTGGGCAGAGACTGCTTGATCTTGCGCACGTCCGTTGCCGTATCGCTAAGCAAACTCACGCCCGCCTTGGCAGCGTTTGGGCCGACGTTTTCCCAAATGTAGGAAAGCCTGGTGCCAAATTCCTCTCCGACGTTCTCCGCCGTTCCGCCAAGGGACGTAAGCGCTGCGTTTGTATGCTCGTAGACCCAGTCGAGGCCCTGATTCACATACTCCTGCACTGCGGCGATCCTGGGATTGTCGGTTTCCACATTGGCCGCAAACACCAGCATGATGCAAAACGCGATGGCGGCCGCCATGGTCAAAAGCATTTTTATGCCCGAGGAGAAGCGGTTTTTGCGATTCCAGAGCAAAACCAGTCCCAGCGGGTATACAAGCAAAAGCAGCAAAAGCGTAAGGCAGGTAAAGCCCACGTTGCTTTGCTGCTGAGCGGAATGCCGCTGCGTATAATCCGGGCGGACATAGGGCGAGCGCTTCTCGGTGCGCTCAAAAAAGCCGCTCACCGAGCCGCCCTGCCTAAGGCCCGCGTTTGGACGTTTTAAATAGTTCTCTCTGTATGTGCCCAGCATATTTCAACCATCCTCAGTGTTATAAGCATGAACGTATTATACTACTCTGTGACAAATATTACAATATTATTTCAAAATAGTCAAATATTTTAATAATTGCTTTTCTGAAGCTCTGATGGAAGCGCAGAAATAGGCATCATTCATTTGACACGGCGTGCGGATGCGTGTAGAATATATAAATAGATAAAACAAAAAGAATCAGGAGGGTCTGTTCATGGCTTATGTTCCAAATGAAGGCCGGTACGACAGTATGGTCTACCGTCGCTGCGGAAGAAGCGGTCTCATGCTGCCCGCGCTGTCCCTTGGCCTGTGGCACAACTTTGGCGATATCACCCCCTTTGGCGTACAGCAAAGCCTGCTGCGCACCGCCTTCGATAACGGCATCACCCACTTCGACCTTGCAAACAACTACGGTCCCCCTTACGGCGGCGCGGAACAGAATTTCGGAATGCACATGGATATCGACTGGCACACCCACCGCGATGAGCTGGTCATTTCCACCAAGGCCGGCTACGACATGTGGAAGGGCCCCTACGGCGATCACGGCAGCCGAAAATATCTGATCGCCTCCCTCGATCAGTCGCTGAAGCGCATGCATCTGGACTATGTGGACATCTTCTATCATCACCGTCCGGATCCCGACACCCCCATCGAGGAGACCATGGGCGCGCTGGACAGCATCGTCAGAAGCGGCAAAGCCCTGTATGTCGGCATTTCAAACTACAAGCCCGAGCAGGCGCGCGTCGCCATCGATACGCTAAAGCAGCTTGGCACCCCCTGCCTGATCGAGCAGCCCAGCTATTCCATGCTGAACCGCTGGATCGAGGACGGCCTTACCGATGTGCTGCGCGAAAAGGGCGTGGGCTGCATCTGCTTTGCCCCCCTGGCCAACGGCGTTCTGACCGGCAAATACTTAAACGGCATCCCGGCAGATTCACGTGCCAGCAAGGATCCCAGATACTTAAAGCCCGAAGGCATCACACCGGAAAAGCTGGATAAGGTCGCGCGCCTTGCAAAGATCGCTGAAGCCCGAGGCCAGAAGCTTTCGCAGCTTGCCCTGAGCTGGGTGCTGCGTGACGAGGTCGTGACCTCCGCGCTGATCGGCGCAAGCCGTCCCGAACAAATCGTTGAAAACGTGCAGGCCGTTCACAATACTGCTTTTACCAATGAAGAATTAAAGGCGATCGACGAGATCCTGGCAGACTGAAGCTGAGCGCCCCAATAAAACCGATGAGCATACGTGCACTGAGCCCGTATGCTCATTTTCATTCTAAACAAAATAGCTATGCAATCTATTTGTAATTAAACTGTAAATATAGCTACATCTTTTGAAAAAATATTGAAATACAAGTTGTATCTTTCGACACATGATGCTATAATATCACTTGACATATTATGCCCTGTCAAGCACGCCTCCAATATTTGGCGGTACAGCGCAGAGCAGATACGAGGTATTTGATATGAAGTGGATCGCCTCAGCAGCCTTTGGCATGGAGGGGCTGACCGGTCGGGATCTCAAGCGCCTGGGCGCTCAAAACATCAACGTCCTAAACGTTGGCGGCGCATCCTTCGAGGGCGATCTTGCCCTTGGCATGCAGGCCAATCTCTGGCTGCGCACAGCGGATCATGTGCATCTGCTGGTGGCGGAATTTGACGCCCGCAGCTTTGACGAATTGTTCGAGGACGTCAGAGCCATCCCCTGGGCGGATTATATTTCCAGCGAAGGGGCCTTCCCCGTGAGGGCACACTGCGTCAAAAGCACGCTGATGAGCCCGTCGGACTGCCAGTCCATTACTAAAAAAGCAATTGCCGAACGGCTTGGCGCAAGCTACGGTTTAAAGACCCTTCCGGAAACTGCGGAGACTGTGCAAATCGACGTAAACATCCGGCAGGATCATGTAACCGTCAGCCTGGACGCTTCGGGCGAGCCGCTTTCAAAGCGCGGCTACCGCACCTGGAACGGCGAAGCGCCGCTTCGTGAAACGCTTGCTGCGGCTTTGATCCTTACCAGCAGCTGGCATCCCTGGCAGCCGCTGTACGACCCCTGCTGCGGCACTGGCACGCTGCTCATAGAGGCGGCCTTTATCGCCCTTGGCCGCGCACCGGGCTTAAGGCGCGCCTTTGCCATGGAGCAGTGGGGCTTTGTGGACAAGCAGCTTCTTGAGCAGAAAAGGCGCGAGGCCGTCAGCCGCTACGACGAGTGTGCGGTAAGAAAAATCGATATTGCAGGCTCCGACATCGATCCAAACGCCATCGAGCTTGCAAAGCGCCACGTCCGCCAGGCAGGCCTCGGCAGCCGGATCGAGCTGAATGTGGCGGATCTAAGAGACATTACCTTGAGTGGTGAGCCGGGCTGGATCATCGCAAATCCCCCCTACGGAGAGCGCATCGGCGACAGGCGCGTTGCCCACGCCGTAGCGCGTCAGCTTGGCGAAATGTCGCGCCGCTGTCCCGGCTGGAGCGTAGCCGCTTTTTCGGCGGATATGGGCTTTGAAAGGGAATTTGGCCAGCGCGCTTCGCGCAGACGCCGCTTTTACAACGGAAAAATAGAATGTGAGCTGCACATGTTCGAAAGCGTCAAGCCTCACATCAGCGGAGGTAAAAAATGAAGGTATTCTTGAACCGCGCTCCCCTATGCGCAAACAGCAAAGCCTTATTGAGTTCCGGAAAGATCAGGCCGGAAGGGTGGCTGCGCAATCAGCTGATCGCTTCCGCAAAGGGCTTTCTAAGCGCTCTGGGAAACGACAAAGCTGCCGAAGCGACCCTGGAAAGCAAGGCCCTGAAGCTCTCTGCCCTAACCGCCTACGGCTGGACGCTTGGCGAGGGCAAGATCCAGCAGCGCGCCGCGCTTCTTGCAGAAGGCTTACTTTCCCAGCTTAGTTCAGACGAGTGCATGGAGGAAGTCTTTTCAAAGGACTACGCCTCCCTGATCTGCGCGCTTCGTGCGCTGTACCTGTATTTTACCGCTTCCTCGGACAAGCGCGTGCTGGCGTTTGCGGACAAATTCTTCCGCTTTGAGCACCGAACCCTTAGCGCCGAACCCAGCCTTAGCGGGGGCTTTAACTGCAGCTGGGTCGGCGACAATATCTATCTTGCGATAAAGCTGTACAACCTGACAGAGCAAAAGTATCTGATCGAGCTGTGCAACAAGCTAAAGCAGCAGTCCATTGACTGGACGAGCGTTTTCTACAGCTTCCCTACCGTACAGCCTATGGGACGTACCCTCCCCTGGTCCAGGATGAGCGAGGGCCTGAGCGGGGAAGCGGAATGGAAGGGCGATCAAAGATCCTTCCACCAAAGCGCCTATCATCAGGCGCACGGCGTAAACGTCGCAAGGGGGCTCAAATATCCCGGCGCGGTGTGCGCGTTCAAAAGCGGCTTCAAGGAGCAGGGCGGCTTTAAAAGCGCGTGGGAAAAGCTGAGCCGTTTCCACATGCCCGCAAACGGCATGTTCACCTGCGACGAGCTGTTAAACGGAGCGGCCCCGCATCAGGCCTCCGAAAGCCGCGCTGTGGCGGAAACGCTGCTGTCCATGGAAACGCTGCTTGACCTTGGCGACTACGGCGAAGAGCTTTTTGACCGCCTGGAAAAGCTTGCCTACAACTGCCTGCCCGCCATGACAGACGCAAGCGAAGACTTCTGCCAGCAGGCCCAGCAGGCAAATCAGATCTTCTGTTCGGATAAGGGGCACGACTACTACAATCTGCCCTCCGACGCAAACACCTTTAAAAGTGCCAATCTTTTGGCGGTCGCGGACGCCTGGCCGCGCTTTGCCGCCTCCCTGTGGCTTGCGACTTACGACGAAGGGCTGTATGCCGTAAGCTATGCTCCCTGCAGCATCAGCCACACGATAGACGGGGTGCCCGTGCGCCTTCGGGTCAAGGGCGATTATCCGTTTGGCGACACGGTGGAGATCTCCGTTCAGGTAAAGACCCCGGTGGAATTTCCGCTGTATCTGCGCGTGCCCTTCTGGGCGCAAAGCCCTTTGATCTCGCTGCCCGGCGGCGAAATGATGGCCGTGCGCGCGGGCGAAACCACCTGCGTGCGCTTAAAGTGGGAGGGCACCAGCACCATCAGCTTAAGCCTTCCTGCACAGCCCCGAATAACCCGCTGGACGCGCCAGTCCGCAGCTGTAGAGGTTGGACCGGTGCTGATGGCCCTTTCAGTAAACGGCGAAGCAAGCAAAACCGAGCAGGGCTTAAGCTATTCACCCACGGGCAAATGGGCATACGCCCTCGACATTTCTGCACCGATGAAGCTGAGCCGCACCGAGAGCTTTGAACGCTTCAAGCACGGGCAGGCGCCGCTTCGCGTCCACGCGATGCTGAAGTCCATCGACGAATGGAGCGAAAACGGCTGCGACACCGGGACGATCCCCGTGATCGGCGCAGGCAATCAAAGCGGCGAAAGCGCGATGGAGCTGGTCCCCTATGCCTGGTCGCCCCTTAGGATCTGCCAGTTCCCCGCCATAAAGAGCGAATAAACCCGCGACCATCTAAAAAAGCAAACTACATCCTTTCAGAAGGAAGACGATATCATGCGCAAGCTCATTTATACTTTCATTGTGCTGGCGGTCATAATGGCCATCTCGCTGTATCCGATCAATGAAATGACGTATGCGGACAGCCTGATCGAGCTGCACCCCTATGTGACGCCGGAGGCTACGCCCATTCCGACGCCAACACCTACGCCCACGCCCAAGCCTACGCCTACCCCGACTCCCACGCCTACGCCCAAGCCCACGCCCACCCCCTATATGGTGGTCAACGCTCCGCTGTACGAGGGCGTAAACGATGAAAACGGCGTGCGCGAGGTAAGCAGACTGCAAAACCGCTTGAAGGAGCTGGGATACTTCGGGGGCGAATTGGACGGCAAGTTTGGCGCTGAAACGGCAAACGCAGTAAAATATTTTCAAAGCGTAAACGGGCTTGAGGCGACCGGCATCGCGGACAGCCGCACCATCGACCGCATCTATTCCGACGATGTAAAAATGGATCCCGAGCCTTCCCCTACGCCTTTTGCCATCGGCACGCAGGGCGATGAGGTAAAGGAATTGCAAAAGCAGCTCATTCTGCTTGGCTTCCTTGCCGGCAGTCCGGACGGCTCCTTTGGCGCAAAGACCGAAGCCGCCGTGAAGCGCGCACAGGATTACGTCTACGCCATGAACCAGCGCAGATGGGCGCAGCGTCCAACGCCTACGCCTGCCCCCACGCAGCCCTGGATCACGCCTTCTCCCACGCCCCTGATCACGCCCATCGCTACCAAGGATCCGATCACGCTGGTCGAGACCACCACCTGGAAGGGACTTCCCACCCCAACGCCCACCCTTCGCGCCATGCCCTCTCCCACGCCCTGGCAGGCCGATGGCGTTGCAAGCGCGCAGCTTTTGGAGGCGCTCAGCGCCGACGACTTTGAGCTTTGCTATGTCGAGGTCAAAAACGGGGACAAAAACGACGAGGTGCGCCGCGTCCAAAACCGTCTGGTAACGCTTGGCTATCTCCATTCCGCAGACGGCCACTTTGGCGCAAACACCGAGCGCGCCCTCAAGTACTTCCAGTACAAAAACGCCCTGGCGCAAAGCGGCAAGGCCAACAAAAGCACGCAGCTAAAGCTGTATTCAGACGACGCGGTGCCAAGCGACACCGTGGTGACCGAATACAAGATCACCGTAAACACCAATAAACAGCGCGTGTACGTATACCAGTGGAACGGCGCGGGCTTTGACTCCAAGGCCATCAAGACCTTCAAGTGCTCTACCGGCAAAAACGAAACGCCCACACCCAAGGGCACCTTCTGGAACACTGGACGCTTGAGCGAATGGTACTATTTCAAGGAGTTTGACTGCTGGGCGCGCTATGCCTGGCTGATCGATGGCGGCATCCTGTTCCACTCGGTCATCTACTCTGAGAAAAACGAAGGCTCACTGCGCAGCGGCACCGTGCGTCAGCTGGGCTCCAAGGCCTCCCACGGCTGCGTGCGCCTGTCTGTGAACGACGCCAAGTGGATCTACTCCAATTGCTCGATGGGCACGCCCGTCACGGTGGAATAAACGCCTATGGACATTAGCGAGCTTGGACTAAGCGTTGGCTCCATGCCAAAGGGCAAGCTGAACTCCATCTGCGACGTTACCGGCGTTACAGTGGGTCAGGTCACTTTGGATTCTGGCGATACCCAAACCGGCGTCACCGTGGTAATGCCCTGTGAAGACAACATGTTTTGCCATAAGCTCATCGGCGCTTCCTTCGTGCTGAACGGCTTTGGCAAAACGCTGGGGCTTGTGCAGCTGGACGAATTGGGCACGCTGGAAACGCCGATAGCCCTTACCAATACCCTGAATGTCGGCCTTGTGCACGACGCGCTTGTCGAGTATATGCTGACTCGCTGCGCGCAGGATGGCATACGCCTGACCAGCGTAAACCCCATCGTCTGCGAATGCAACGACAGCTCCCTGAACGACATTTCACAAAGAGCCGTGAAAGCCGGACACGTATTTGAAGCCATAGGCAGCGCCTCCGCTCATTTCTCTTTAGGCGCGGTCGGCGCGGGGCGCGGCATGACCTGCCATGGCCTAAAGGGCGGGATCGGCACGGCGAGCCGCTTGATCTCCCTTGGCGGCAAAACCTACACGCTTGGCGCTCTGCTTTTGACAAACCACGGAAGGCTTCCGGATCTTACGCTTTGCAGCCGCCCCATCGGGCGCGAGATCGACCAGATCTTAAACGACCCAAAGCCGGACAAGGGCTCCTGCATCGCCGTGATCGCAACGGACCTTCCCCTTTCCTCAAGGCAGCTTAAGCGCGTTTTGAAGCGCGCGGGCGTTGGGCTTTGCCGCGTGGGCTCCTATCTTGGGCACTACAGCGGCGACGTATTCGTCGGCTTTTCCACTGCAAACCGCATAATGGACAGCGAACAGCCGATCCTTGATGCCGCGTATCTGAACGAAAAGTACATCGACCACGCCTTCCGCGCCTGTGCGGAGGCTGTGGAGGAGGCCGTGCTAAGCTCCCTCGTAAACGCCCAGCCGCTTACCGGCTATCGCGGCACCAGCCGCAGGGCGCTGATGGAGTTTTTGAAGAAAGAAGGCTGAATCTTTTAAATATGCAAAATGGCGGCCGAGGCCGCCATTTTGCATTGGATACCTATTAATAACGCTAATCCATAAAGCCTTTCAGGAAGCTTACAGCCTTGCTGATGTCTCCGGTCGGGTCGTTGCCCACCTCGCGCTCGATCGTGAGGAAGCCGTTAAAGCCGATATCCTCCAGCGCCGCCAGATACTCTTTGAACGGCACGCTGCCTTCGCCAAGGGGCACTTCCTCAAAACCGCGCCCGGTCACCAGGGCGTCCTTGTGCACGATGCCATATACGACCTCGGGATCGTTTTCGTGTAGCATCACGCCGTCCTTGGCGTGCGTATGCACGATATAGTCCTTCAGATTGTACACTGCCTGCACGGGATCGTCGCCGGTCACCATCACGAGGTTTGCGGGGTCGAGGTTTACGGCCACGCCCGTAGAGTGCAGGGAATCCAAAAAGCGCTTGAGGGTCAGCGAGGTTTCGGGGCCCGTCTCTATGGCAAAGTGTGCTTTCAGCGAATCCGCATAGGCCGCAAGCTGTCCGCACGCGTCCTGCATGATGTGAAACCTTGGATGATCGGGCGACTCTGGCACCACGCCGATGTGCGTGGTCACCACGTCCGTTTCAAGCTCCTTCGCCATGTCAAGGATCAGCTTGCTGCGCTCGATCAGCTCCGGATTGCGCTCGGGATCCCAAAATCCATGGCCCAGGTCGCCGCACAGAGCGCTGATCTTCAGCCCGCGCGCCTTGACCTCCCGCAAAAACGCTTTGCGCTTTTCGCCCTTCAGGTTTTCCGGCGCCATTTCGCCCCGCGTCGCATAGACCTGTATGCCGTCTGCGCCCAGCTTTGCCGTAAGATCCAAAGCCTCAAGCACCGGCTTTCTGAACGAATCAAGGATGATGCCGATAGGAAACTTCTTCATAAATGCACCGCCTTCCAAATACTGTCTTTATTGTACCCCATGAATAAGGGAAAAGCATGTTTGAGGGATATCGCCTTACGCTTTGTTCCAGCCGGTTATTTCATTAAAGGCCGGCCAGGCAAGATCCGCGTAGTAGCGATGCCCGCCGGGCGCGGCGATCAGGCGGCACTTTCCGGTCGCCTTAAGGCCGTCATAGGCGCGCTGGATCAGGGCAAACTGCTCTTTTGCCTGAGTGAGCGGGAAGGACTTGTCCTTTTCCGCTGCGATCAGAACCAGCGGGCGCGGCGCGATCAGCGCGCAAAGATCGCCCATATCGAAGTCCCGCGCGATGCCGGGGATGTAATTGCACATGCAATGCAGACTTACCCCAATCGATGCGTAGAAGGATGTAAAAGCGCAGGAGGGCATGGAGGCAGAAAGGCGCGGATCCATCGCCGCCGCGTAAATGCTGGCTGTGCCGCCGCCGGAATTGCCAGTGATTGCGATGCGGCTGGCGTCCACGTCAAAATACCCGGCCTTGAGCATGTCAATCGCGCACATGATGTCGTGCACCCGCTCGCCGATCAGCGTCCTGCCAAGCATCAGCGCCGTCGCGGCAGGCTGGGCGCAGCGCGGGCCCTTTTCGTCTCCACCGCATTCGCCAAAGGCGCGCTGTTCGATGGTCAGCGCGGCATAGCCCTGACGTATGGCCTGCAGCGCGCAGTCACGGTCTCCCGCGATGTCCTCGGCGTCACCCTCAAATTTGGGGCGGCCAAGAGATATGTGCATGCCCGTGGAATGGCCCTGCACGCAGATGACGACGGGCGGCTTTTTCCTGCTCTTTGGCAAAAGCAAATGCATCGGGCTGTCGTAGCCAGGCTCCGTATTAAGGGAGAAGCGGGTTTCGTAAAACGCCTCTTCCTCCTTTTGCCACTCGATTTGCGGCTTGATCTCACCCTTTGGGATCGCGCTTAATCCCAGCAAGTCCCCAAGCCTTTTACGCGCCCGCGCCTGCCACGCTTCAAGCGGCTGGCTTTCGTCGTAGCGGCAGCGTGGCGTCAGGGTTTTCAGGATCTGTTCGTGCAGCTTTTGCGGAGAATACTGACCTGGCATGTGCTTTACCCTCCCATGGCTTTTTGTATATTGTACTTCCTTTGCGCACATTTTGCAATCGCAATGGCAAATTATTTTATCCAAGAGCGATTTGTATAAATCGTTTTGCCTCTCTTGCAGGAATCGTGCACGTTTACGTCGAACAACTACATAAAACCAACAGCGGGGTGAACGATATGCGTTACACGGGCAGAAGGCTTCAGGCGATTTCCTTTCCCTTGGGCGGCATCGGCACGGGCTCCATCGGCCTTGCGGGCAACGGGCAGCTGATCGACTGGGAAATACGAAACCGGCCAAGCAAACAATCCTACAACGGCTTTTCCTTCTTTGCAGTCAAGGCGGAAAAGGATGGCGCTCTCGTATCCGCAAAAGTGCTGCAGGGTGATCATCCCATGCCCTGGCAAGGGCAATCGTGCCCCGGCGGCTTTGGCGATTTCGGCTACGGGCCGGATCGCGCTACGCTGGCCGGCGTTCCCCATTTTGCTTCCTGCGCGTTTGAGGGCGAATTTCCCTTTGCAAAAATCGAGTTCAGCGATCCCGGCTTTCCGGGAAGGCCTGCGCTTCACGCCTTTAACCCCATGATCCCCTCAAACACCGAGGACTCTGAGATCCCTGCCGCCTTTTTCACCATCACAGTTTCAAACGACACAGACAGCCCCCTCGATTACACCCTTGCTGCCTGCCTTCAGAACATGGGCAAAAGCAGCGTGAACCGAGAAAGCAGACTTGATAAAGGCCGCGCGGTGATACTCTCTGATCCGGAAACAGATACAGGCGCAAGCGACTATGGCGAAATGCTGCTTGCCACCGACTGCGAGGACAGCGCCTGCCAGGAATACTGGTTCCGCGGCATGTGGTTCGATTCGCTAAGCGTCTTCTGGCAGGATTTCAATAAGCCCGGGCATCTGCAAAAAAGAGCTTACAAAAATGCCGATCAAAGCGACGCGCCCGGAAAGCGAGACGTGTGCGCCATCTCTGCGCATATGCGTCTGCAGCCCGGTCAAATCAACTCGGTGCGCTTTCTGATCGCCTGGCGGTATCCCAACTATACCAATTACTGGAATCCCTTAACGCCTGAAGAGCAGCAAAGCGGGCTTCAAAACAGCTGGACAAACTATTACGCGCTCCGCTTTGAAAGCGTGCAAAAGGTGGCTGCTTACGCCTTTGCCAACTGGGAAAGGCTGGAGGGACAGACCCGCCTTTTCCACGACGCGCTGTTTGCAAGCAGCCTTCCGGACTACTGCCTGGACGCCATCTCCTCCACGATGAGCGTACTTAAAACGGCGACCTGCATTCGCTTAAGCGACGGCAGTTTCTACGGCTGGGAGGGTCTTCATTCCACGACTGGCTCCTGCGAGGGCACTTGCACCCATGTTTGGAATTACGCCTATGCCCTGCCATTCCTCTATCCCGCGCTGGAAAGAACAATACGCGAAACGAATTATCGATACAATCAGGACCCAATCGGCGGTATGCGTTTCAGAACGCAGCTGCCGATGGGCAGAAAGTATTCCACCTTCCGCCCCTGCGCGGACGGTCAGTTTGGCGACGTGTTAAAGGTTTACAGGGAATGGAAGATCTGCGGAAACAGCGAGTGGCTTAAGCAGCTCTGGCCGAAGGTCAAAAAGTCCATCGAGTACGCCTGGCATCCGGACAACCCCGACCGCTGGGACATGGACCATGACGGCGTGCTGGAGGGACGGCAGCATCATACCCTGGATATGGAGCTTTTTGGCCCCAGTTCCTGGCTGAACGGCTTTTACATCGCGGCGCTGAAGGCGGGCAGCGAAATGGCAAAAGCGCTTGGCGACGAAAAGACCGCAGAAGAATACGCCGTCCTCTATCAGCGCGGGCGCGCCTGGATGGAAGCGCATCTCTTTAACGGCGAATACTTCATCCATCAGGCAAATCTCGACGAGCGCGAGGTCCTGAAGCCCTACGGGGACGCCTACGATCTCTACTGGAACAGCGAGGCAAAGGAAATAAAATACCAGATCGGCGAAGGCTGCTCCATCGACCAGCTCACCGCCCAGTGGCACGCAAACAACATGGGCCTTGGACAGCTTCTGGACGCAGATAAAGTGAAAAAAGCGCTTTTATCGATCTACAGGTATAATTTCATTTGCATGCGCGAGCACTTTAATCCCTGCCGCCTGTTTTCCTTGAACGACGAAAAGGGAACCGTCATGTGTACCTGGCCCAAAAACGTCCGAAAGCCGGTGATCCCCGTCCCCTATGCCGAGGAAACCATGTACGGCTTTGAATACCAGGCTGCCGTCTCCATGCTGCAAAACGGGCTGATCGATGAAGGGCTCGAGCTCATCAAGTCCATCCGCGAGCGACACAACGGCGAGAATCGCAACCCCTGGAACGAAATGGAGTGCGGCAGCAATTACGCCCGTTCCATGGCAGCATATTCCATCCTGCTGGCGCTAAGCGGCTTTGAATACGATATGACAAAACGCCATATCGGTTTTATGCCAAGGATAAACCAGGACGCGTTTCAAAGCTTCTGGGCCCTGGATGGCGCCTGGGGCCTGTACGCGCAAAGCGGGTCCGGCGCAAGTCTTCGCCTGCTGTACGGCAAGATCCGGCTAAGCAGCTTCCGCGCTGGGCAGCGTGCCAGCGCATCTGTAAAGCGAAATGATGTCCCGATCCACTTTGGAGAAAAGGACGGCACGCTATATTTTGACGATGTCCTGGAGCTAAACGAAAACGACGAGCTGATCATCGGCTTTGCTCCCGCAAAAGCGCAATGATGATTCCTCTGCCCTGCTGCCAAAATATGCAGCAGGGCTATTCTGTTGCGTAATAGATTGGACAATTTTACTATTTTCGTAAAAACTTTCGCTGGCCCATTGACATGTTTTTGAATATTTGGTAAAATACAAAACAAGAGGTGAGAGGCATGTCAGCAGCAACAGTCGCACCGCTAACAAAGAAAAAGAAGTTTGACCGTGAAGGCTTCTTATACTTCCTGTTCGTTCTTCCTGTCATAATCTATATTATCATCTTTAAGTATAAGCCCCTGACCGGCTGGTATTACGCCTTTACAAACTACAAGGTCGGCATGAAATCCTCTGCCATCGAATATCTGGGGCTTAAAAACTTCAGCAGCCTTTTTATAAACGAAGCCTATCTTCGTCAGGTTTTGCAGGTCGTCAAAAACACGCTGATCATGGCCTTTATGGGCATCTTCCTAAGCAGTCCGCTCACCGTCACCTTTGCCATCTGCTTAAACGAAATGAATTCAACCCGCGCGCGGAAAATCGTGCAGACCATCACTACCCTGCCGCACTTCATCAGCGTCGTCACGCTGTATTCTGTGGTCTACTTCATGCTTTCAAACAGCGGCTTTGTAAACACGCTTTTGATGAGCATGGGAAAGATCTCAACGCCCATCAACTTTATGGCTACGCCGGATCACACGTACCTTAAAATGTGGCTCTATGGCGTATGGAAAAACATCGGATGGAATTCCATCGTCTATCTTGCGGCCATCGCCGGCATCGATCAGGAGCTGTATGAGGCCGCAATGATCGACGGCGCGGGGCGCTTTCAGCGCATGCTGCACATCACCGTGCCCGGCATCATCCCCACTTTCTTCGTGCTGCTGGTCATGAGCATCGGAAACCTGCTCAACACTGGCTACGAAATGCAGTACGTCTTCCAAAATTCCATGAACAAGCAATACATCCAGACCATCGATTTGTATGTATACAATCAGGGCATCAGCGACGGAAACATTCCCTTCGCTACGGCAGTGGGCATGCTGAAAAGCGTGATCGCGCTTATCCTCTTCTCCACTGCAAACGTCTTAAGCCGCGTGGTGCGCGGCTCCAGCGTATTCTAAGGCAGGCGCATGATCTATGAGCAAGGCATCAAAGTGCAATAAGATCCGTTACAGCGGTTGGGACTACGCCTTCCACACGGTAAACTACTTCGTGTATTTCGTGTTTACCCTTCTGTGCCTGTATCCGTTTTACTACATCATCATCAATTCCCTGTCGGACGGCACCATGGTGGATCTGGGGCGCGTATTGTGGTACCCGATCAAGTTTACGATCGCAAACTACAAAAAGATGCTGGCGCTTTCAAACATCTATACCTCGGCGTTGGTCTCGGTGCTGCGAACGCTCATCGGCACCTTCTGCTCCGTCGTGGTCACCGCTTACGCCGCATACTTTTTCTCAAAGCCCAACATGTGGCACCACAAGCTGTGGTACCGCCTGGTAATCGTGACGATGTATTTCAGCGCCGGCCTTATTCCCGGCTATATGAACATCCGCTCCCTTGGCCTTTTGAACAGCTTTGCGGTTTACATCATCCCGGGCCTCATCAGCGTATACAATATGGTGCTCATCAAAACCTACATGGAGTCCATCCCCGCAGCGCTTGAGGAATCCGCTCAGATCGACGGCGCGGGCGTCATCCGCAGACTCTTTGCGATCGTCCTTCCCCTGTCCATTCCCATCCTTGCCACGATCACGCTGTTTACCGCCGTAGGTCAGTGGAATTCCTTCAGCGATACCCTGCTCTACGTCACCGACGAAAAGCTCTATACCCTGCAGTACATCCTGCAAATGTACTTCCGCCAGGCGGACATCCTATCAAAGCAGCTGGCAAACGGCGTTATGGATTCCTCTATCGTAGAAAACATGGTGGGCTCCATTTCCACCACGTCCATCCGCCTCACCATCACTGTCATCGTCACCTTCCCGATCATGTGCGTGTATCCCTTTGTGCAAAAGTATTTTCTCAAGGGCATCATGATCGGCGCGGTGAAGGGTTAGTATCCAATCCGTTTATAAACGGATCAATAAATATAGGAGGTAGCACCATGAAACGCACGCTCAGCATCCTGTTGTCGCTGATTCTCGCTTTCTCGATGATCGGCTTTGCGGCCACAGCGGAAGACGAGATCACGCACATCACCGTCTACAACTTCTACCCCAACACGCAGACCTTCGACGGCTGGCTCAACACCTACTTCGAGAAAACGCTCGGCATCCATCTGGATGTGATCGTGGCGGACAACGAAAAGCTGCAAACCATGATCGCGGGCGAAAGCCTGCCGGACATGGGCAACTTCAGGCTGAACAACACCATCGAAAACGCCATGATGGGCGATCTGCTGGTGAACCTGGACGATTACGCTGACCAGCTTCCCAACATCTACGAGCGCTTCCCCACCGTGGTCGAATACTCCAAGGCGATGTTCTCCTGCGGCAAGGATGGCCTTTACATGATGCCTACGCAGATCGGCATCTACAACAACTACCCCATCGACACGGATACCCAGTCCATCAAGCTGCGCTGGGACGCCTACATGAAGGTCGGCGCGCCCAGGATCGACTCCTGGGACACCCTGATCGAGGTCCTTGGCGATATGATGGAAGCGGTGCCCGAGGGCGAAGAGGGCATCAAGACCTGGGGCATGGCCTTCCACGGCAACAACGGCCAGGACACCGGCCTTGCAAACATCGTGCTGTCCGTTGAGGGCATCATGGCAAACGTCAAGAACTCCCTTCTGTACTACGATCTTAAGACCGGCGAGCTGGGCGAAATGTTTGCGGACGATTCTCCCTGGTACAACGCCATGAAGGTCATCTTCAACGCCAATCAGGCGGGCGTTCTGGATCCCGACACCCTCACCCAGACCTATGACCAGCTGCGCGCCAAGAACCGCCTGGGCGGCACACTGTCGGTGCTTACCGGCCAGTACACCGGCCCCTACAACACCGCTGCGCACCTCAATAACGAGGAGAACCCCTCCGGCTATCTGGAGATCGCCGAGGATTGGCTCTACCCCGTCGGCGCAGCTCCCCAGACCTACGGCAGCTACGGCTTGTCCATTTCCGCAAAGAGCCAGCACATCGATAAGTGCGTTGAGCTTTTGAACCTGCTGTATGATCCCAGCTTCAACCTGGTGCTGTACAACGGACCGCAGGGCGAGCTTTGGGACATCGACGAAAAGGGCGAACTGTACGCGACCGACAAGTTCTGGAATGAGTACATGATCAACAACGAAGCCACCCTCTCCGACGGCACCGTGTTCTCCACCGGCAGCTGGTGGGGCCCCTACCCCTACGCCGAGTGCACCGAGACCGGCCTTGGCGAGGGCAAGGTGTACAGAGAGACCAGCTGGCTTGAGGTAAAATATAAGGAGACTGAATACAAGGTCTATGATCTGTGGCGCTCCGTCTACGCGGAGGAAGGCTGGCAGACGCCCTCTCAGGCGTACCACAGCTGGGGCCACCACCTCTCTCAGGTCACCTGGACCAACTTCTTCGAGGCCATGGACGACGATACCCTGATCGTCTTCAACGCCTGCAAGCAGGTATGGCTTGAGGATATGTACAAAATGGCCTTTGCCGCGGACGAAGCGGAATTTGACGCCCTGTTCGAGGATCTGCAGACCCGCCTTGCCGAGCTTGGCGTAGAAAAGGTATACGCCTGGGGCTACGAGCAGGCGGAGAAGGCCATCGCGCTTGAAGAATCCTTCGCGGGATAAGCTTCTAATCTGCACAAGCCACACAAATGCCTGCGCCGGTCCTTTCGATCGGCGCAGGCCGATATATTAAGAATAAATTTTGGAGGACCGCATGTCTTACAGCATTCGCTACAGTCCGGACAATCGCCTGTTGATCGGCGACCTCGTCTGCACCTGCGGCAGCCATCACAACACACCCGCGCAGGACATCTATGTCGGCAGCGGCATTGTGGAAAACGTATCTTCCTATATCGCAAAGAGGGGCTATGGCCGCTCGTGCGTACTGGTCGCGGACAACGTCACCTGGGAGCTTGCCGGCAGGCACGTTAGCGAATTGCTCACCAAGGGCGGATACAGCGTGACAGAGTGCGTCATTACCCGCGACGCCCCCATGGAGCCGGATGAAACCGCCGTGGGTGAGGTGCTTTTGTCATTAAAGCCAGACACGGCATTTATCGTATCCGTAGGCAGCGGCTCCATCACAGACGTCGTTCGCGTAAACGCAAAGCGCGCAAATCTTCCCCAGGTTTGCATCGGCACCGCCCCCTCCATGGACGGCTACACCTCCTCCATCTGCCCGCTCACCTTCCGCGGCGTCAAGATCCACCGTGAGGGCAAATGCCCGGAGATCATCATCTGCGACATCGACATCATGAAAACCGCGCCCATGGCCATGGTTTGCTCGGGCGTTGGCGACGTGCTCGGCAAATACATCGCCATTGCCGATTGGAAGATCGGCCACATCATAAACGACGAGGTCTACTGCGACGTCTGCGGCGAGATCGTGATGGACGCGGTAAACAAGCTTTTGGACAATCTGGAAGAAATCAGATCCCGAAGCGCCAGGGGCATCCAGCTGCTGACGGAGGCCCTGCTTTTGTCCGGCATGACCATCATGATCATCGGCCACACCCGCGCCGTGGCCAGCGTCGAGCACAACGTCGCCCATTACTGGGAGATGATGCAGCTGTTGCATCACAAGCGTCCGCCTATGCACGGGGCCTCTGTAGGCGTTGCGACGCTGATGGTGCTGCCGGTGTTCAAAGCCTTTGCGGGTCAGGATGTAACGAAAATAGACCCCGAAGCTGCGCGCGCTTCCAGATTGGAGCGGCCGGAGAGAATAAAGTGGATGTACCGGGCCTTTGAAAAAACCGCGGCTGAAGCCATCATGGCTGAAAACGAGGGCGACTTCCTTTCCTGGGAGGAGCAAAAGCGCCGGATGGATCGCGCCATTAGTCGCTTTGATGAAATCAAGGCTGTGATCGATGAGTTACCGGAGCCTTCCCGCATCGAAAGCGCCATGCGCTTTCTGGGCTGTCAGATGACCCCGGCAGATTGCGGCGTGGACGAGGCGCTATGCAATCTTTCCATGCGCTGCGCCAAGGACTACCGCACGCGCTACACCCTGTTTAAGCTCATAAGCGAATGCGGGTTGGAGGATCATTACCTTTCCGCCTACCCCATAAGCTGAGTTTACCCTTCTATGTTGCATCCCTCTTGCTCATTGTCAAATGACGCAAGGGGGATTCTTCTTTTCCTTTAGCGAAATATCAGCATGCAAAAGGTCTTTCCGCAAACAAAAATTGTATAAAAAATGGTAAAACTGCTTAAATTTCGCTTGACCAATTCACATCTATTGACATGTTGTTAATGAAATGGTATAATTCACGTTGTTTAAAAAAGTATAGTGTGATAAGCGGTATTCGAGGTGAAAGGATGACAACACAGCAAGGGGCAAGCAGATCCGCGGTTTCCGCTAAGCCAAAGCGGCCTTTGTCGGCGCGGATCATGGACAACTGGCAAATGTATGGCTTTTTGGCCGTGCCGCTGGTTTGGCTGATCATTTTCAAATACGTCCCCATGTACGGCGCGACCATCGCATTCAAAAGGTATGATTTTTCTGTAGGGATACTGGGTTCCCCCTGGGTCGGCCTCAGCAATTTCGAAAAGTTCTTCCAGTCCTATCAGTTTGAAAGAGTGGTCGGAAATACCCTTTACCTCTCCCTTGTACAGATGGTACTGACCTTCCCGATCCCCATCATCTTTGCCCTGATGCTAAACTCCGTGCTTTCCAGGCGCTATAAAAGCGCCGTGGAGAACATAACCTACATGCCGCATTTCATTTCCACAGTCGTGCTGGTCGGTATTATGAACAGGGTCCTTGACATAAACACCGGCATGATCAACAACGTCCTTGCGCGCCTTGGCGTAAACTATGACAATAACCTCTTTATCGGCGGACCGAACTTCCGCATCCTCTACATCCTCTCCGGCGTCTGGCAGTCTACCGGCTGGGGCTCCATCATCTACATGGCGGCGCTTTCCAGCGTGGATCCCGAATTGCACGAGGCCGCCACGATCGACGGCGCGTCCAGATTCAAAAGGGTTTGGTACATTGATCTTCCCACCATCATCCCGACCATCGCGATCACTTTGATCCTTCGCTGCGGCTCGCTTATGAGCATCGGCTTTGACAAGGCCTACCTTATGCAAAACGACACAAACCTGGTCGCTAGCGAGGTCATTTCCACCTACGTTTACAAGGTGGGTCTTACGGCGGAAAGCGGCCCCAGCAATACCAGCTATGCGACCGCCATCGGTATGTTCAACTCCATTGTAAACCTGGTCGCGCTGCTTACAGTAAACAAGATCGCCGACAAGGTCAGCGGCAGCGGGCTTTGGTAAGGGGGGGCAAAGGTATGACGATCAACAAAATCGAAAAAGCAAAGCATCAAAACACGATTAGGATCTCCATCGGCGACAAAGCTTACTATTCTGTAGTCTATACGGTGCTGGGCCTGTTCACCGTGCTGATCCTCATGCCCCTTATCAACGTCGTTGCGAACTCCTTTTCCTCGCAGGACGCTGTGGCCTTCGGCTGGGTCACCTTCTGGCCGGTGGACTTCACCCTCAGGGGCTATAAGGCCGTGTTCGAATATAAAGGCATCTGGACGGCCTACGGAAACACCTTCCTCTACGCCTTTGTCGGCACCGCCATCAACCTTTCCATGACGATGATCTGCGCCTATCCCCTTGCGCGCAACAGCCTGCCGGGGCACGGCATCATAACGGGTCTATTCATGTTCACGATGTTCTTTGGCGGCGGCACGATCCCTAACTACATCCTGGTCAGAGGCCTTGGCATGATAAACAGCCGCACCTCCATGGTGATTCCCGGCGCGCTCAGCGTCTATAATATGATCATCGCGCGCACCTTTATAAAGGGCATTCCCTCCGAGCTGGAGGAAGCCGCCAAGATCGACGGCTGTTCAGACTTCAAGTACTTCTTTAAGATGGTGCTGCCGCTATCCGGCACCGTCATGGCTGTGCTTGCGCTGTACTACGCCGTCGGCCACTGGAACGATTACTTCACCGCGTTTTTGTACCTGAAGGATCAAAACAAAATGCCGCTTCAGATGGTGCTTCGCGCGATCCTGATCAAAAACTCCTTCAATACCGAGGCCCTGGCCTCCAGCGCGGAGGAGCTGCTCTACAACCAGTCCCTGCAGGATCTGCTGAAATACTGCTTTATCGTGATTTCCACCCTGCCGATCCTGGTTATGTATCCGTTCATCAAAAAGTACTTTGTAAAGGGCGTCATGATCGGCGCCGTCAAGGGTTGATTCAAGCGAAGAGCATTCTTCGTTGAATAAATTTTAAAGGAGGATTCATCAAGATGAAGTCCAAGCTTGCGAGCATCATTCTGTCGCTCGTCCTGGCGCTGGCGCTGATCGTGCCGGCTGTAGCCGAAGGCGATCTGTCAGAGCCCGGCGTGTATCCCATCTGGACAGGCGAAGAGCCCTACGTGCTCAAGGTGCTGGTAGCCACCAACGCGCACGTATCCGACTGGGACAACAACACCTTCACCAAGTGGGTGGAAGAGAAGTGCAATGTCGATTTGCAGTTTGAGTTCCTGCCCGAGGTCGAGCCCAAGCAAAAGCTCACCATCATGCTCGACACCAACGAAGAGCTTCCCGACGTTGTAGTTTACGGCCTTTCCGTGGCTGAAGCGTACTACTACGGCAGCAAGGGCAAGTTCGTCAACTTCAGGGAATACCTGGACGACGGTCTGGGCGTAAACATCGACAGCGCCGTGGAGCGCTTCCCCACCTGGAACCTGATCACCAACATCACCAACTCTGACGGTTCCGTGTACGCGGTACCGAAGATCCAGGCTTCTCCCCAGAATGAGACCAAGTATAAGCTGTGGATCAACAAGACCTACCTCGACAACCTCGGCCTTGAAATGCCCACCACCACGGATGAGTTCCGCGAGGTGCTCGAGGCCTTCCGCGACAACGACGCCAACGGCGACGGCGATACCACCGACGAGATCCCGCTGCTGGGCTCTCCCAGCTCCTGGGGCTCCAACCCCGTGAAGTTCCTGACCAACGCCTTTGTAGCCGAGGACGACCGCGATATGTGGCTGATCAAGGATGGTCACGTTGAAGCTTCCTACACGCAGGATGCGTGGTTTGAGGCCGTCGATTACATCAAGGGCCTCGTAGACGACAAGCTCATGGCGCCCGAATCCTTCACCTATGGCCGTCCCGAGATCAAGGCTGTGGCCGGCACCGCGGGCAACAAGGTTGGCGCTCTGTTCGATTCCTCTCTGGGCTTCTTCGGCAGCGATACCGAGGAACTCGTTGAAGCCAGACTGCGCTTCTGGCCCGCGGAGCCTCTGACCGGTCCCGAAGGCGTGCGCTACGTCAGCTACAACCAGTCCGCCACCAGCCCCCTGTGGTTTGTAACCAGCTTCTGCAAGAATCCTGAGCTCGCCTTCCGCGTTGGCGACACCATGTTCTGCGAAGAAGCCTACATGCTGGGCCGCTTCGGCGTCGAGGGTGAAAACTGGATTTCCACCGAGGACTACCTGGCCAAGCATCCCACCGCTGAGATTTCTACCAGCCTCGAAGGCTACGAGCCCACCTACGTGTCTGAAGACAGCCACATGGGCGAGATCACCAACGTCTTCCTCACCGCGCAGAACGTGAACTGGTTCGACCAGATGCCCACCTTCTCCGGCGTATCCGACTATCATGGCGGCTTCATCAGCAAGTATGAGGACGGCTATGAGATCAACTGGGAAAACAGCGGCGGCGTTCGTCAGAACAGCATCACCGGTGTATACCAGAAGTACGCCCCCACGCTGGACGGCACCTACTGCCCGAACCTGAACTTCACCACCGAAGAGCTTGAAGCGATCAGCGAGATCCGTGCCACCATCAAGAGCTTCGTAAACGAGCAGCGCACCAACTACATCCTGGGCCGTGATTCCATGATCTCCGATCCCGACGCCTTCAAGGCTGAGCTGGAGACCATCGGTCTGAGCAAGCTGCTTGAGATCGCCGACGCGGCATACCAGAGGCAGTACGCTGAATAATTCCCTAGCATTAAGGGAAGAACGATCCCAAGTCATTGAATAAATGACAAAGAGGCATCTATGCGACAAAAAGCATAGATGCCTTCTTTATATGGGAGCATTATGGAGAAGAAGAAAAGGGCAGGAAGCACCATATGTGTGTATTCTGGTTCATCCTTTTATGCCATTTACCGGGTGCCATTTTGCCTTTTGGCACTCAGTCCATTTGCCTCTTATAGTTCCCATTAGCTTTTGACGGCAAACACCGCCTCAAGCTAAGGCTTCCCCTCTGGGGAAGCTGTCAGCCGCAGGATGACTGATGAGGTTTTGTCCCGGCGCGTCGGTGTCAGAAAACCATTTCGCAATAAAGCATCTTCGTTACAACAGTTACAATAATGGCTCTACGCAATACAGAACCTCTTCCGCCCTTGCGGGGCACCTTCCCCTGAAGGGGAAGGCTATCAGGTCTCCCTTCTATGCAAGTGGTCAGTCGTTAGCCTTGCTAAGTTGAAAAAGCAGAAGCCTTCCTGCAGTAAAAAACGATGACCGCAAATGCGTGAAGTCTCCCTTTTCTCTATAATAAAAGCGAGCAGACGATCCTATTCTCGTCTGCACGCTTTTATACTCACTTAGTGCGTATCAAGTTTTACCGCCATGCGGCCTCAGGCCTTGACCAGATACTTGGCAAGGATGTATCCGCTCTGGCCGTTGTAGGTGCAATGCACGAACGCGCCGTTGCGCACGCAGTTGGTCACCTTCGCGCCAAGCGGCACCTTGGCCAGCCGGTATGCGCTGGTAGAGGGCGTTTCTCTAAGGCTTACCCAGTTTTCACAGCCCGCGACCTTCTGATCTGCAAGAGCGATGTTGCCGGTGTTGGTCTTTTTAAGATAGGCGCTCAGGATGTAGCCGTTTTCTCCCTTATACTCAACCTGCACAAAGCCGTTGGAAGCGCTGCCCTTGGCGATCACGTATGCGCCAAGCGGCACCTTCTGCAGGCGCGTGGAGCTGGTGTCAGGCGTCGCGCGTAGGGAAACATACTTAGCGCAGTTTACGACGCGGGCTTCGCCGTAAAGGTCAGCGCCGGCGGGCGTGGAGCCAGAGGAGGCGTTTTTCAGATATTTGGCCAGGATATAGCCGGTTTTGCCGCTGTAGGTGCACTTTACAAATTCACCCTCCCGCACGCAGCTTTTCACGGTTGCGCCAAGCGGCACCTTTGCAAGCCTCTGGGCGGTGGTGGAAGGATCTTTTCTCAGCGATACCCAGGAATTGCACTTTGTCACCTGCTGGTTTGGCAGAACATCGGCAAACGCAGATTCCGAGGTCGTCTTCAGGTATTTTTCAAGGATGTAGCCGGTCTGCCCGTCAAAGCTGCACTTAACAAAGCCATTTGCAGCGCTTTCGCAATTGGTGACCAATTCGCCCAGATGGACCTTGACCAGACGCGCAGAGCTCGTGTCCGCACTTACGCGAAGAGAAACATAGCTGTTGCACTTGGTGACCTCCATGACAGGGCTTACACCGCTGGCCAGGGCAGGCATCAGCCCGAGCACAAAACTCAGGCACACAAGAACACACAGGAACCTTTTCATATATGAAAGACCTCCGTTATTTGAGATACTGTTTTGACGCGCAGCATGTGCCAGCTTGTTCCCCATATTCCACGTTGTTTTGCAAATTGTAAACCAATTGCAACAGCTGACATCAAATTGATACACGTTTTCTTTCTGTTCAGATATGGCTCGGTTTGTGCTAAGGCAATTCGACCTCAAGAGCGCTTTCCCTGGCAAAAACCTGGCAGCCAAGCCGCCATCCTTCCCTGAGCTCTTCTTCAGTAAACCAAACCCTGTCCATGGTGTTGATCCGGGCTTGCGGCGCGATTACGCGGCATTTGCCGCAATTCCCCCGGCCCCCGCAGGCCGTAAGGATGTGGATGCCGTTCTTCAGCAGGTGATCCTGCAGGCGCGTATGCGGCGGACAAAGAATATGCATGCTTTACCCCTCATTCTTTTTGTTAAGCTCCCGCTCGATCGCACCCAGTGTTTTGAAAAACCGATGCGTCGCCACCGCGGGCCCCATCAGCACAAGGCCAAACACGTTCCATCCGAACATGTGCCACCATGAGGTGTGCGGGCCGGGAAGACCCATGCGCTCCGCGATTTCCTTAAGCTCCTGTGAGATCCTCGCCATCCACAAAAGCGGATAGACAAACAGCGTGGGAATCCCAAGCAGGTAGGCCTTCCAGTACGGCATCACCCTGTGTCCGAGAACGGACTCGATCTCTGCTTGCATTCCCGCAGGCATTGCGATCAGAAAGAAGATGCCCGCGGTAAAAAAGTCGATCAGCCCCAGCAGAAAGCCCGGTCGTCTGGTATGCGTATACTTCAAAACGTTTCTTGCCGTCCTTGACTTGTTTCTTCTTGCAGCAGCGTTTTATGCAGTCTTCCCCCCGCTGCGCGCTGTACGTCCTCAGCGAAGCTCTATTGTAAGGCCGTCCGTTGCAAGCGTGACGGGGATCTCGTCCTTCAACGCGTTTTTCAGGCGGCAGCAGTTTTCCAGCGAGCGCCAGCTGTAGTGATTGATGCACAGCTGCTTTGGCGGATGATTGCGCAGCGGCTCCAAGTAGAGCATCGGGTCAAAATGAACGCCTTCCACGATGGCAAGATCGATGTCGTCGTCCGCCGCAAAACGCGCGTAATCCGTAATCGGCCCGTCGCCGCCCTTCATGTCGCCGGAGAAAAGGACCTTCTTTCCCCCGCCTTTTATCCTGTAGGCGTAGGCGTTAGGCATGTGCTGGGTTCTAATGGCTTCGACGCCGATCACGCCGTCGTCAAAGAGCTTACCCTCGTGGACCTGTGAAAACCTGAGACTTTCCCGAAGGCCGCCGCAGGTGTGGCTGATCCATGCCTTTAAGGCATCCAGTTGGCTCATATCCGGCAGAAAGATCTGCGGGTCAGCCTCCTTGAAATGCCAGGAACAAAGATCGCAAAAGCTGATAAGGCCGTTTGTGTGATCGCCGTGGGCATGTGTGATAAAAATGGCGCTTATGTCGCACGGCGTAAGGCCCCGGTTGATCAGCAGCGGCGTTGGATCGACGCCGGCGTCGATAAGATAACGCTTGTCCGCCACTTCCAATAGCGCACAGGAGCAATTGCGGTTCGGCTCAGGAACACCGTGGCTCGTTCCCAAAAATGTAATCCTCATCATTTGACGCTGTCCTTTCACTCTGCTAAGTCAAGCGCACCATGTCCAATAAAGGCAAGCGGGTGTTCCCGTCTTTACGCTCTGTCTGGATACTTCGTTTGGATATACCGTTTGAGCTGCAAGGGAAAATCGGTTTGCAGGATGTCGTAGCCTTTATCGATCAGCCAGCCCCAGCCGAGGTTTTCGTCTTCCGATACGGCGACGTCGTCCGAGTGCCCCGCTGTCAGCTGGTGGCAGTAATCGTAGATGATGGGGTTTACCCAGATCACGCAGCCGTCGCGATGGAGCTTATCGATATATTCCAACTGGCAAAACGCACTGGACTCGCTGCCAAAGATCACTTCCGCGCCGATGTAGCGGATCTTTCTGTCCTTGATCAGCGCCTCGTGCACGCCGCCCTCGCTGAACAGGACCGGCATAAAGGGCATGTCGGGCGCATACTGTCTGATGAGCGCGAAATACTCCTCCCGGGCCGCGGTTTTTATAATGACCTGATCATTCATGCCCAATTCGCGGATCAAAGCGGAAATGCCCGGGATGTCGTCCCAGAACTTATCCACATTCACGCGGCAGCGGTCCTTAATAAGCATGAGCGCATCTCTCAGCAGCGGCACCTTCTGATCCGTCGCCGCCCCGTCCATATTGAGGAGCCTTAGCTTTTTCACATCATCGTCGTACATCTGGGCGATATGCTTGTCGGAACCCGTAAAGCGTTTTTCCATGCCAGGATGAAAGCAGTACAGCGTGCCGTCCAGCGACTTTGAAACATCCAGCTCGATCACGTCTGCGCCCGTTTTCAGCGCGGCTTTATATCCGGGAATGGAATTGCAGGGCACGTTTCCTGCCGCAAGCCCTCTGTGTGCGGCAACGAGCACCCGGCCATTCAATGCGGATAAATAATCGTTCATTTGGAAGACTGCACCTCCCTGTTTGCGTATCGCGTATAGATGATTCGATGATTGCCTGGACTACCTTCTACGCTTGCCCTGAGCGCGCTTTGAAATCTGTTTGCACAAAGCATTTGCAGAGTTCATTATACCAAAAAGCGTCACGTCCTTCAATCCTGAAAACGGATTCGGTACAGATTTTGCCTGGGACGTGCAAACATGTTCAAACACAAAATTGCAGAGGCTGTATTTGCATTTTAATCAGGTGCAATTCACTTTGCCAGATACGCGCAAACCTCCTTCTCACCTGCCCAGGCGCGAAGCATGCACACGTCTGAGGCGTGGGAAAGCGTAAGCCTTTCCTGCGGCGGAAGGGCGATCTCCAGACTTTGCTTTTGCTCCCCCTCTGTAAGCTCGATTCGTGTGATCGACTCGGACAAGGGATTTGCAAGAATAAGCTTGCCATTTGCCACTTTACCCAGAACGCAAGCGCCGTAGCGGAACAGGCAAATGCCGCGAAGGCCCTCAATGCTTCCTGCTGCTTCGATGTCTTTTGCAAGTGCGGCTCCGCTGCTGCCCTCGTAGGCATGCAGGCCGAGAAGCACCGAAGGAGAGAAGCTCCTTGCGCCCTGCGCCACACTTTTTACCCAGCTTTCGTCTTTTCCATAAGCCTTGCTGTATGCCATCGGCAGGATAAGGTCAAAGCGCTTGCCCAGATCCCTGTAGCACTGCCCGTAGTGCAAATGCGCAAAGGCAGAATCATACGCCCCCTCAGGCATAAGCGCGGCGCTATAGCAGATCTTGGGCTTTTGCTCCCTTAAGCCTGTAAGCAGCTCGTCAGCAAAACGGTTTACGGTCTGGATCCTGGCATCGGCCAGCGCAAGCACATCCGCTTCTCCCCTTCGGTATTGGTCAAAAATGAGCTGGTTTTCTGGCGTTGCATAAAATGTGCATTCGATAAGTTCACACACGTGTTCTACATTTACGCCGGAATGCTGATAGCGAAGCTTGTCCGCCTCGCTCCAGCCGTACAGAAGATGGTTATAGCGCAGATAGTCCAGGTGTACCCCGTCCACATCATAGTTGTGGAGCATTTCGCCTAAGAGCTTAAGCAGGTACATGCAGTAAGTGTCGTCTGCAATGCTTACGGTTTTATCTGAATGACCGCTGCGAAAATGGAATAGGCCGCTTGCCGGATGCTCCGCGCAGTAGCTTGCATCCTGCGCCGAGGTAAACCATGCATGCAAGCGGATGTTTCTGCGGTGCGCGGCAACGATAGCTTCCTTAAGAAGATCCCGTCCCTTTTCCATACAGGGCGCTATTTCGGACGGGAAGGCGCAGCGCCCGCTGAGGCCTTTGGTAAGATAGAATACGTCCGTTACGCCGATGAGCTTGCAGTCATCAAAAACCTTATCCGCACCAGCAGCAAGCACGCTGTCTGCCCACATCCAAATTCCAAGCATATCTGCAACTCCTTTAGCAATGCAGCAGTTCCTCAAGGCTCTGCTTTATCGGTCATGATCGATCGGTGAATGCTGACGCCTCGCCAACTATTCTGAACTGCCTGTATTTATTCGATACTGCTGCAAGAGATTCCTGCATAAAATAGTCAAGTTTAGGCATCCGGCACCATTTTCGTTCTCAAGCTCTTGCTAAGGCGGAGGAAGCATGTTATACTGAGTATCATCAACATCCTTCCGATACTTTTTAAGGATTGGAATGTCAACGGAAATATTTGGGGATCGTCAGAATATGGAACAAGCTTTATGCAAAAGGATCGTCTCCCTGCTGCCGTCAAAGGCTTTAAAGCAAGAGATCGAAAATAGCGCCTTTGTCTTTTCGGATATTGATCTGCTTTCGATCGCGTTTCAATACGCGCCGGATTATGATACGCGGCTTGAGATCCTGAAGCTGCTGGAAGCCTCATTTGAAGGGGAACTCAAAGCCTATACATCAAGGTTGATCGAGGTTCAGCAGCGCATGCTGGCTTCTTTTATCAAGCATGAGGACAATGAAATCTACGAGCTGCATATCAAAGAAAAACCGGAAGGCTATGATAACAGATACCTGTGTGCAAGTTATGATGCGGCCCTTAAGATGATCCCTCTTTTCTATCAGGAGTATGAATGTGAAGAGCAGGGCTCTGCGATTTATGAGATCACAAAGAGGCGCGTTTTTTATGGCGGCGGCAAGGCGCTGTTTTCTGAAGATGAGCTTGGCGACATGTTCCTGTTGCCTGGCGGGAAAATCGAATCGGTCGACGTATGGGATTTAGAACACGCCGCAGAAGGATGCTCCGGAAATTGTTATTGCTGCAGTCGCCTGTGTGCGCGCAAGGATGTCATCTTTCCGGATTTTATAGAACATTACTCGCCTGTCAAATATAAAACACCTCATACAACAGCTGCATACGGCATCGCCTTCAATGAGGATCATTCGCCGGGGACAGATGTTTACATAGTGCCTCTGGACTGTACGACGATGCGCTGCCACGACTATGAAAACATTTTTAATGCGCATGAGCACATTCCCGCACCCTTCGTTGAGCCGGTACAAGAAGAAGACCTGCCCACAGACTTGCAAAAGATCTATGATGACTTTATCTCTAAAATATAAAAGCTTTTGAGCGGAAGCAAATCGAGCTGCTTATCTTTTCCCCTCCTGCCCGGTACAGGCCGAAGGTGAAAACCTTGCAAAACAAATCAATGCCAATTTACCTGGTCAATCCGCCCAATCCCTTAAAAACCTGATCGATCCTCTCGCGGTCAAAATTCAGTATCCAGTCGTTAAGCTCGCGATACAGATAGAAAATGGTTCTGGCGTCAAGCGCCGTAACGTCGGCCCCGCCTTCATCATAGGGATGGTATATAACGTGATTCTTGCAGTCGACGAAAAAGAGGCCATTGTCCGCGGGCTTATCGAGCACAGTGTATTTTTCACTGCTGTAATAGAGCATTTCTTTGAACAGTACTCTGGGACGGAAAGAGGATGTGAGCCGCCAGTAGAACAACGTACCCTCCTCCATCTCATTATCCCATTCATAAGATGGGACGACACAGGAGCCCGTGTGCGTTATGCACGCTGGTTTGCCAAGCCCTGCTCTTTCACACAAGCGATACAGGTGCAGTTTAACGCTTCGCGCGTATCTTACAGATGGATACATATCCAAACGAAGTATGCTCGGCTTTGCGGGCAGACGGGCATAAATCTCCAGCGCGCG
>CADBNW010000109.1 GCA_902796025.1 uncultured Eubacteriales bacterium | reverse complement strand
GTTGCGGTTCATGGGCTCCACGCGGTTCCAGCTGTAGTCGCCCCAGCGCAGCCCGTCGTCCTCCCTGGGATAGGGATAGGGAATGGTGTCAAGCTCCCGTCCGTCGCCCGCGAACATCGTAAGGTATTCCGGGCCCTTGAAGATAAAGCCCTCAAACTTCCAAAGTTCGTTTTTTGGGGAGCGTTTGGGCGCGTATTCGTAGATAAAGAAATCCGCAAGCTTTTCCGCGTCCCTGCGGCAGAGGGGATAAATATAGCGCTCCTTCAAGCCAAAGCACTCCTCCACCCGCTGCGGCCAGAGCTTTTTCTTTACATCCGGCTGCTCGCGCCAGGTCATAAAGATGTGGATCAGGTTTTCGCGGTAGTCGTTAAAGGAGCAGGCGTACCTGTCCCCGTGCGACCAGCCGGCCTTTACGTCCTGCTCGGGCATGGTGATGAAGCGCTCGCTTTTCACGCTGCCGTCCTCGGCGTATACGGTCATTTTTGTGCCCGGCGCGGTTTTTAGCGCCATCTCGGCGCGCCCGTCCATGTTGAAGTCGTACACCATGAACTGGGTGTAATGCGCGCCCGCGCGGATGTTCGGCCCCATGTCCAGCCGCCACAAAAGGCGGCCCTCCAGGGTATAGCAGTCGATGATGCAGTCGCCGGTGTAGCCCTTTTGGCTGTTGTCCTTGGCGTTCGTGGGCTCCCAGCGGAAGATATACTCGTACTCCCCGTCGCCGTTTACGTCGCCCACGGACAGGTCGTTTGGATGGTACTCGTATCTCACCCCGTCCGGCGTCACGCCGCCCTCGGGCCTTTGGATGGGGATGTCCAGGTAATTGTCGCCGCTTTTCCAGGCGCTGACCTCACCGCAGGGGGGCTGGGTCTTTCCGCCCAGCACAGCCTGCACGCTGTATCGGTCGTCCATCGTGCCCTCGCGGTCAAGATAATTCGTGCTGTCGGTGACCGTCGCGATGGGCTTTCCGTTTTTGAGCACGATAAAGTCCGCGCCGGTAAGGCCGCTTTCGCTATAGCCCGTCACCTCGCTTTTGAAAAGCCGCCAGGCAAGAAAGACGCCCTCCGGGGTCTTTACCGCGATCAGGCCCCGGTTCAGCTTTTCCAGAAAGGGCTTTAAGCGCTTTTGCGCCTGACTGCGAAACACCGGGCTTTTTTCCAGCGTTTCGCCGTTTTCGTCAACGGCCTCGATTTGAAAATACCACCCGCGGTGCAGTGACAGGCTCAGCTTACACGAGCGCTGTTCCCCCTGCCACAGGGGCTTATAGCGCATATTGTCGCTGAAGCGGTCGCTCCAGCAGGCGCGAAAGGCCCTGGCCGGGCCGGTATAGTCCCATTGGAGCTGGATCGCCTTTTCGCCCTGCGGCGCGGCTGTCAGGGATGAAAACATGGTAGAGCCCCCTTTTGATGTATCTAAAAATTCAGTATGTTTGAAAGCCCGCCAAAATGGCGCTTTATCCTTTGGCCTCGATAATCGCTTCCACCTCGTGGGTGCCGCCTTTTTCGTTTAAAAGGTTGCCACTAAGCGCCTTGCCGTCCAGGCTCAGGCGAAGAGCGCCCTTTTCGCCGCCAGCTCTGTTCACGATGTGGATGTGGTAGGTCGCGCCGCGGAACTTTCTTGTGACGCAGACCTCCGTCATCTCCTTTGGCAGGCAGGGATCCACGCGCAGGCCGTCGAAATCCGGCTTGATGCCAAGGATGCCCTGGCTTGCCGCGTAGAAGGTCCAGGCCGCGGTGCCGGTCAGCCAGCTGTTTTTGGCCTGGCCAAAGCGCGGCGCATACGGGCCCGCCACCATCTGGCTGTAGACGTAGGGCTCGGTGTGGTGCAGCTTCTGATCCTCGATGTAGGCCGGGCAGGTGCGCCTGTAGATGTCAAAGGCCCGGTCGCCGTGGCCAAGCTGCGCCTCCGCCAGCACGATCCAGGGATTGTTGTGGCAGAAGATGCCGCCGTTTTCCTTGTATCCCGGAGGATAGGAGCTGATCTCGCCAAGCTCCACGTGATAGCGGGTGTAGGGCGGCGTGAGGATGGCAACGCCGTGTTCGCTGAGCAGATGCTTTCTTACGGAGTCCAGCGCCTTTTGCGCAAGCCCCTCCTTTACGCCGACGCCCGCCATCACCAAAAAGCCCTGCGGCTCGATGTAGATCTGCCCCTCCTCGCATTCGCGGGAGCCGACCTTGTGGCCAAAGGCGTCATAGGCGCGCAGGAACCACTCGCCGTCCCAGCCGTATTGCAGTACCGCCTGCTCCATGGCCTGCTTGTGGGAAGGCACGCTAAGCGCCTCCTCCTGCCAGCCAAACTCGCGGCACAGCGCCGCGTAATCGTCGCTTACGCCCACGAACATGCCGGCGATAAACAGGCTCTCCGCCACGCCGCTTTCAAAATTCGCCGTGGTCTGGAAGCTCTCGCCCGGGGTCTCGCTAAAGCAGTTCAGGTTCAGGCAGTCGTTCCAGTCCGCGCGGCCGATCAGGGGCAGGCCGTGGGGGCCCTTGTGATCGATGGTGTAGTGGTAGGAGCGGCGCAGATGCTCCATCATGGGCTGGGCAAGGCTTTCGTCGTTGTCGAAGGGCACGCTTTCCTTCAGGATGCTCCAGTCGCCGGTCTCCTTTACGTAGGCCGCCACGCCGAAGATCAGCCACAGCGGATCGTCGTTAAAGCCTGAGCCGATGTCGAAGTTGCCCTTCTTGGTCAGGGGCTGATACTGGTGATAGGCGCTGCCATCGGGGAACTGCGTGGAGGCGATGTCGATCAGCCGCTCCCTGGCCCGGGCGGGGATCAGGTGCATAAAGCCCAGCAGGTCCTGCGAGGAGTCCCGAAAGCCCATCCCGCGCCCGATACCGCTTTCAAAATAGCTGGCGGAGCGGGACATATTGAAGGTGACCATGCACTGGTACTGGTTCCACACGTTCACCATGCGGTCAAAGCGCGCGTCGCCGCTTTGGGCGCTATAGACGGACAGCAGGCTGTCCCAGTAGGCCCGAAGTGTTTCAAAGGCCGCCTCGAACTGTGCGTCGCTGGAAAAGGCGTCAAGCAGCCTGTAGGCCGGTGCCTTGTTTATGACGTTTGGCGCGATGAACTTTTGATCCTTCGGGTTTTCGCAGTAGCCCAGCACAAAAATGTAGCTTTTGCCTTCGCCGGGCGCAAGGTGCATTTTCAGCTGATGGCTGCCGATCGGCGCCCAGCCAGAGGCCACGGAATCAAAGCTTTTATTATTCTTTACCGCGGCGGGATCGTCAAAGCCCCGGTACGCGCCAAGGAAGGTATCCCTGTCGGTGTCAAAGCCGCTGACGGGGGCGTTTACGGCGTACACGGCGTAGTGGTTCCTGCGCTCGCGGTACTCGGTCTTATGGTAGATTGCGCCGTTTTCGATCTCCACCTCGCCGGTAGAGAAGTTGCGCTGGAAGTTGGTGGAGTCATCCTGCGCGTTCCACAGGCAAAACTCCACAAAGCTGAATACGGAAATGTCCTTTGCCGCGTCCGATTCGTTGGTGATCTCAAGGCGCGTCACCAGCGCGTCCGTGCCGAAGGGCACCATGGCGGTCTCTACCGCGCGCACGCCGCCCTTTTTGCCCATGATGCGGGTGTAGCCAAGCCCGTGGCGGCACTCGTACTCGTCCAGATTTGCGCGCACCGGCATCCAGCCCGGCGTCCACACGCTGCCGCCGTCGTTTATGTAGAAATACTGTCCGCCCATATCCGTAGGCACGTTGTTGTAGCGGTAGCGGGTGATGCGAAGCATCCGCGCGTCCTTATAGAAGCTGTAGCCGCCGCCGGTGTTGGACATCAGGGTAAAGAACGATTCGCTGCCCAGATAGTTGATCCAGGGCGAGGGGGTATCGGGGCGGGTGATCACAAACTCCCGCGCCGCGTCGTCAAAATAGCCGTAAGTCTCCACGATTGCAGCCTCCCGTTTCATCTTTATAAGGATCGGTCACGAAAACGTTTAAGTGCGCAGAAATGCACACATTTTCTCTATGATATCACATATATTCGGGGATTGCAAGCAAGATCATGGATTTTTTTGCGCATCGGGACCCGCTTTTTTCCTTTCTATCGCCGCAATGGCTTTTCGTAGTTTTAGGATAAAATTTCGATCTTACCGCAGATTTCAAGCGCGTCGTTTTGTGCACTCTGACGTTGATTTCCCGCTTCTTTAAGAAAAATTAACTCAAATATACATTTTCCCCAGTTTTAGGGCTTGAAATCCGCTCGGCTTCGCGCTATAATATTAACGAAATCGATTTCGGAAGGAGCGGGGCGCATGGCTGTAACGCTGAAGGAGCTGGCCGCAAAATGCGGACTGAGCGTGGCTACGGTAAGCAAGGCCCTGAACGACTATTCCGACATCGGCGAGGAAACGCGAAAGCGCGTGCGTCTTGCCGCGCAGGAGATGGGCTATAAGCCCTCCTCCATCGCCCGGGGCTTAAAGACCGGGCGCACGTACAACCTCGGCGTGATCTACTCAGACGATACCGCAAGCGGCTTTACCCACTGTTATTTCGGCCCGGTGCTTCAGGCCTTCCGGCAGGAGGCGGAGCAAAACGGCTACGACCTTACGTTTATAAACGGCTCCCACAGCGGCGCGCACATGGACTATCTGGAGCACTGCCTAAGCCGCCACGTGGACGGGGTGTGCGTGGTGTGCGCTCCCTCCGGGGACGCGGAGCTCGGCAGGCTTTTGTCCAGCAGCATCCCGGCGGTCACAGTGGACTTTCTGTACAACAACCGCACCTGCGTGCAAAGCGAAAACCGAAAGGGCATGGAGCTCCTTACAAGGTACGTGCTTGCGATGGGCCACAGGCGGATCGCCCTCATCCGCGGGGCAGGCGCGCACAATCCCGTGGCGGACGTGCGCCAGGCGATCTTTCTTGGCCAGATGAAGCAGGCGGGCATCGAGGTGCCGGACGTCTACCTCGCGCAGGGCGAATTCCACGATCCCAGAAGCGCAAGGCGGGCAACACGCGAGCTGCTAAGGCTAAGCCAGCCGCCCACCTGCATTTTGATGAGCGACGATTACGCGGCCCAGGGTGGGCTGCAGGAGATCCGCCAGGCGGGGCTTCGGGTGCCGGAGGACATTTCCGTCGCCGGATACGACGGGGTCAGCTGGATCCAGTCCATCCGCCCGCACCTCACCACCATCTGGCAGGACACCCAAACCATCGGCAGGGAGGCCGCAAGGCAGCTGATGGCCCAAATCGAACAGCCCCGCACGGCGCTTGCCGAGATCATCACGGTCCCCTGCCGTCTGATCGAGGGCGAAACCGTGCGAGATCTGAATACTGCTAACCATTGACACAGCGAAAGGCGTGATAGAATGCTGTCCACATCCAACAAGGCGCGGCCACGCAGGAAAAACGCCATGGCCGGCAGCGAGCGCAGGCAGATCGCATATCTGCTGATGGTGCTGCCGGGCGTGCTGTTTTTGCTGGCGTTCAACTATCTGCCGATGCCCGGCGCGGTATTGGCCTTCAAGTTCTACGACATGCAGGTCCCTCCGGCAGACGCGTTTTTCCAAAATACCTTCCTGTACAGCCTGGTGCACTCCCGCTGGGTGGGGCTTAGCAACTTCACCTTTCTGCTGAACGACGCCCTGATGCTGATCAGAAACACCGTGGGCTACAACCTGCTGTTCATGCTGGCGGGGCTGGTGCTTCAGGTGGGGCTTGCGGTCATCATAAACGAGATGCGCAACCGCAAAACCGCCAAGATCTACCACACCATCCTGTTTATGCCCTACTTCGTAAGCTGGATCGTGGTGATGTACGCGCTGTACGCGATGATCAGCGCCCAGGGCTTCTTCAACAAGTTCTTCGGCACGAACATCGCCTTCTACAGCGAGAAGAAATACTGGCCGTGGTTTTTCCTGTTCTTCCAGGTGTGGAAGTACACCGGGCAGGGCTCGATCATCTACCTTGCGACCCTGACGGGCTTTGACGAGCAGCTCTACGAGGCCGGGGCCATCGACGGCGCAAGCAAGTGGCAGCAGTTCCGCTATATCACCCTGCCGCAGCTGGTGCCAACCATCGTGATATTGCAGATCTTAGCCATCGGCCGCATCTTTAACGGCGACTTTGACATGTTCTATTCCCTGCCAAACGGCTCTGGCACCCTGCGGCAGGTGACCGCCACCATCGACACCTACGTCTACGACACCCTGAAAAAGGGCAATCTGCTGAACTCCTTTGGCTACGCGGGCGCGGCGGCGCTGTTCCAGGCGGTGGTCGGCTTTGTGCTGATTTTGACCACGAACTCCATCGTGCGCCGGCATCAGCCCGAGATGGCGCTGTTTTAAGGGAAGGAGGAAGCTTACATGGCACAGACAAAGCTCAAATCCGCCCCGTCCCACAGCGAGGCAAGAAACCTCATTTCAAAGCCCAGCAACGCGTTTTTCAACGTCCTGCTGATCGCAGCCTGCTTTGTGACGGTGTTCCCCCTGTGGATCATCATCGTATCCTCCTTTACAAGCGAATACGCTTTGACCACCTACGGCTACAGGCTGTGGCCCCTGGAGTTTTCCGTAAACGCCTACAGCTACCTGTTCAGGGACGGCTCCATCATGATCACGGCCTACAAAAACACCATCATAGCGACGCTTGCGGGCACGGCGCTGTCCATCGTGACGGTGGGCCTGTACTCCTACGCGCTTTCCCGGCCGGATTTCCGCTTCAAGCGCTTCTTTACGTTCTTCAGCTTCTTTACCATGCTCTTTGGCGGCGGCATGGTGAGCTACTACAATATGGCAAGAAGCGTGCTGGGACTTAAGGACACCGTGTGGGCGCTGTTTTTGCCCATGTCCTTTTCCGCGTACTGGGTCATCATCATGCGCACCTTCTACCAAAGCAACGTGCCGGAGGCGGTCATCGAATCCGCGCGCATCGACGGCTCGGGCGAATGGCGCACGTTCTTCCAGATCGTCGTGCCCCTTGCGATCCCCGGCTTTGCAACGGTCGCGCTGTTCAGCGCGATCGGCGTGTGGAACGATTTTCGCCAGTGCCTGCTTTTGAACGACTCCAGCCAATACTACAACCTGCAGTACACCATCTACCAGACCATGAACAACCTGCGCTTTTTGAAGGAAAACGCCTCGCGCATGGGCGGCGTGAACGTGACCAACCTCCCCAGCGAGACCTTCCGCATGGCCATGGCCGTGGTGACCGTCGGCCCCATCATCCTGGCCTACCCCTTCTTCCAGCAGTACTTCGTAAAGGGCCTGACCGTAGGCGCGGTCAAAGGATAAAAGAGTTAGGAGTGTGGAGTTAGGAGTTTTAGTTAGTTTACAACTGGAATCTCCTGCTTCAATCAAAGCTTTTGCTGCGCAAAAGCTTCCGCAACTCCTCACTCCTCACTCCTAACTCCTAACTAAACATCTTCGTTTTCCCGGGAGCGGTGCTCCCTACAATATACAAGGAGGAAAATCTCATGCGTAAACTGGTTTCTCTTTTGCTGGCGCTCGTAATGCTTATGAGCCTGGCCGCCTCCGTCAACGCCGAGGGCGACGTTTACACCCTCGACTGCTACTGGGTAGGCAACGGCGACAACACCGCCGTCCGCGAGGGCGTTCAGAACGCCATCAACGCCTACATCGAGCCCCTGATCGGCGCAAACATCGTGTTCCACATCGTGGGCTGGAACGACTGGAATGACAAGGCCATCAACGCCCTGCAGTCCGGCGAGAAGATGGACCTGATC
>CADBNW010000108.1 GCA_902796025.1 uncultured Eubacteriales bacterium | reverse complement strand
GGCGCTTTTTTTTATTTCTCCACTCTTTTTATTCCATCATTAAACCCCTGCCACTAGTGTGAAACAGGGGTTTGTTGATGGCCTGAAGGGGGCGCAGCGCGTCCCCTTGTTTTTTGAAGAAAACACGCTCTTTTTTGTGCTAAAAATGTAGTCAAGCGGAAAAGCTTATGGTATACTTAGAGCAAAGCTGAATGAGAGGGCTGGGAATGCTAAGCGCCCGGGAAGAGGCCGCGGACGCGGTGCCTGCTGTAACCCAAGCGGCTTCTGACTAAACTAAGAACTATCGTTTATCCAAATCCATTCAAGGAGGAAAGGCCATGAACGACGACATCTATCGCGGCAGCGACGTGATCACCCGCTACCCGGAAACCATTTTAAGCTGCAAGGACGTGCCCTACGAATCCGCCCTCACCTTCAACGCGGGCATCGTGAAGGAAAGCAGCGAGTATCTCATGCTTTTCCGCAACGACTACGGCTGTTCCCAGCCGGAGTGGGAAGCGGGCAAGCGCTTTAAGGGCACCAACATCGGCCTTGCAAGGAGCAGGGACGGCATCCACTTTACGGTGGATCCGGAGCCTTCGTTTGAACTGAGCGAATTGGGCGACCCGGAATTCGTGCGCGCCTACGATCCCAGAATCACGGCCCTGGACGGGCGCTACTACGTGAGCTTCGCGGTGGACACGAAGCACGGCGTGTGCGGCGGCATCTGCGCGACGGACGACTTCAAAAAGTTTGAGATCCTTTCCATCTCGGTGCCCGACAACCGCAACATGGTGCTGTTCCCGGAGAAGATAAACGGCAACTACGTGCGTTTGGAGCGCCCGATGCCCGTGTATTCCAGGGACGGTGACGGCATGTTCGATATTTGGCTTAGCGAATCGCCGGATCTCATCTACTGGGGCAAGTCGCGCCTTGTGCTGGCTACGGAGGACGTACCCTACTGCAACGACAAAATCGGCCCCGGCGCGCCGCCGCTGAAAACCGACAAGGGCTGGCTTGTCATCTTCCACGCCGTGGACATCGATCCCGCGCGCGGCAAAAACGGCTGGGAGGACTACTGGCGCAAGCGCTACTGCATCGGTATCATGCTGCTGGATCTGAAAGATCCCTCCAAGGTGATCGGCATGAGCAAGCGCCCGCTGATGATCCCGGAAGCGCCGTATGAAGTAAGCGGCGGCTTCCGCGACAACGCCCTGTTCCCCTGCGGCATGATCAGAGAAGACGACGGCACGGTGCGCATCTACTATTCCGCAGGCGACGCGGTGGTCCGGATGGCGACAGCAAAGGAAGAAGACCTGATCGCGCTGTGCTGCGAAAAGCGCAAATAATGCTGCGGGCGGTTTATGCGCCGGGCTGCCGGCGGCAGTTTAGCGAGCGGCAGATCCTTGCGGCCTTTCACGACATCGACGGCACGCATTCTTTGATACGCAACTGGCCGCCTGTGATGAGCGCAGTGCTGAATGATGTGATCGAGCGGGGCCTTCCGGAGGATTTCGACAGCGAGCAAAACGCAAAGCGCCTGATCGACTGCTGCGGCACGCGTGCGCTTCAGGAGACGGACGCCTTTTGCGTGGAGAGCGCGGGCCTAAGCGCCCTTACCCAGATGGAGTGGGCGATCCGAAGAGCGGTGATGGAGGGCACGGTGCGCGTGGCGTGCGACGAAGAAGTCAACCGCCAAAAGGCCGATTTGATCTATCGGGGCGTAGAGCGCTTTGAGGACCTGAGCGAAACGCCCCAGATGGATGAGCTGCTTAAGGAATATACGCCAAGGCTTTTCAAGCTCTACGAGCGCGTGCTGAACGGCTATTGCCGGGACAAAAACCTGGCCCTTGCAAGGCGCGAGCCGGAGCGCTTTCGGGTGAAGGGCTCCATGCGTTTTTTGAAGATGCTAAAGGACGCGGGGGTCAAAAACTACTTCGTCACCGGCGCGGTCGTGGAAAAGGGCATGGGCATGTTCGAGGAGGTCGTGGCGCTTGGCTATCCCGTGGGCGAGGGCGAATTGATCGAGGACATCATCGGCTCCAGCTGGGATAAAAAGCTGCCCAAGGACGAGATCATGCTTGCGCTTGCAAAAGAACTGAAGCTTGAAGGAAAGAGCATTTTGGTGACCGGCGACGGGCGCAGCGAGATCTCGGCGGGGCTTACGCTTGGCGCGCTTACGATCAGCCGTCTGAACCCGGACGCCGCGCGGCAAAGGGAGCTGCACGAGAGCCTGGGAACGCACATCATGGTGGAGGATTTTGACGATCCCCTGCTGGAAAAGGTGTTCAGAAAAGTTTAAGGAGGAACGCGCTATGGCCCTGAAAGCGCTTTTACTGGACCAGACCGCGATGCAGCGCGCACTTACGCGCATTGCGCACGAGATCATAGAGCGAAACGACGGCTGCGGGGACGTGGTGTTGATCGGCATCCGCAGAAGGGGCGTGCCGCTGGCCCAGCGGCTGGCCCGCGCCATGGAGCAGGTGGAGGGCACCTGTCCGCCGGTTGGGGAAATGGATATCACCTTCTACCGGGACGATTTGAGCCACAAAAGCGAGCAGCCCAAGTTGAACGCCACGGGCGTGCCGTTTTCCATCGTGGATAAGACTGTGGTGCTGGTGGACGACGTATTGTTTACCGGCAGAACGGCGCGCGCGGCGCTGGAAGCCGTGATGGACCTTGGCCGCCCCAGGCGCGTGCAGTTGGCGGTCATGGTGGACAGGGGACACAGGGAGCTGCCCATCCGCGCCGACTTCGTGGGCAAAAATGTGCCCACCTCCTTAAGCGAGCACATCCGCGTGAACGTAACCGAATACGACGGCAAGGACAGCACCGAGCTGCACAGCATTGATGAAACAGGAGGAAACTGAAATGGTACTGATGAACAGCATCGAGCCCGAGGAGAACGAGTTTGCGTACCGATACGATACGCAAATGCTGATCGACCGAAGGGACAGGGATCTTAACGAGGACGAGATGAGAAGCTACATCACTTCGCACTTTGAGGGCAACTCCCTTGTGGTCGCGGGGGACGAGGAAACGATGAAGCTGCACTTTCACACCAACAAGCCCTGGGAGATATTGGAATACGCAAGCACTCTTGGCTGGATCTACGACATCGTCGTGGAGGATATGATCCGCCAGTCCGACGGTCTGCAGGGATAACGAAGCAGGCCGTTGGAAGGATAGCCTGATGACCGCTGTGGCACGAGCCGCAGCGGTTTTTTTATGCCCTTCAGGACGCAAAAAGGCGCGATACACAGAATTAACATAAAATTAATCAGCCTTGCGGCTAATTTCGGGTGGGAAAAAGTGCAACATAGTAGAAATAAAGTGTGGCAATATGGTATAATATTCCCACACTAAGAGAGGAGGCGACCGGGATGGCCGAGTTCAACGGAAGAAGTCTGCTGACCATCGATTCAAAGGGTCGCCTTTTTCTGCCCCAGGGGTACAGAGAGCTGCTGGGGAAGGATTTTGTCATTTCCCTTTCCAGCGACATGGAGACGCTGGCTTTCTACTGCAAGGAGGACTGGGAGAAAAAGAGCAAGTGGCTTCGCAGCATCCCGGAGTTTGACCGAAACGGCCACGTGCTTAGAAGGACGATCTTCTCAAGCACCTTTTCGCCCTACAATACAGACTCGCAGGGCAGGGTGCTGATCCCGCAGGCGATCAGGCAGGAGCACGGGCTCGTAGAGGGCGCGGAGGTGCTGCTGCTGGGCGTGGGGTCGACGCTTGAGATCTGGAACAACGAAAGATACCGCAGCGGCGCGGGCAGCGTATCGCTGCAGGACAAGCAGGCGATGCTTGACTATATAAACGCCACATACTTTAAGGACCTGTCGAAAGGAGCCGACGACAATGGCTGATGTAAAGCGAATCCAGGGCAAAAGCCGCAGGGTGGTAAAATGGAACGATGAACCCAGCACGGTAAGACCGAAGCCGCACAGCGCTCCCGCGCCCAAGGCGAGAACGAGGCGCGCGCAAAGGCGCGATATGACGGGCGCTCTGCAAACGCTGGTCGCGATCGCGTTTGTATTTGCGCTGGTGGTATTGTCCATTTCTGCCATCGACCTTAAGCGCTCCAGCGACGATCTTGACCGGCTGGAGGCCCGCTATGAGCAGCTGAGCGACGAACTGGACGCCGCCCAGGTCGCCATGAAGATGGCAACGGACTCCGAGCGGATACGCGACCTTGCGCGCACCATCGGAATGGTCAACGACGAAGCGCAGCTGCAGCGCGTAAGCGTAAGTCTGCCCGCGCGCACGCAGGGCACGCTGGCGGCGAACTAAGGCAAATCGGAGGGAAATATGCGTTTAAAGGAATTGGCGGCGGCGCTGCCGTTTGCGTATGAACTTTGCGGCAATGCGGATACGGAGATCAAGACACTGGTGACCGACTCGCGCGTGAAAAGCGATGCGGGTTTGTTTTTCTGTGTGCCGGGGCTGCATTCTGACGCCCACGATTTTGCGCCGGGCGCGATCAAAAACGGCGCGGCCGCGCTGGTGGTGGAACGGTATCTGGACTTGGACGTTCCGCAAATCAAGGTGGAGTCTGTGCGCAAGGCGATGAGCTATCTTGCGGCGGCGTTTTACGGCTTTCCCGCGCGCCAGCTCAAGATCATCGGCATCACCGGCACCAAGGGCAAAACTACGACCAGCTTTATGCTGCGTTCCATCCTTAAGGCCGCAGGGCACGAAACGGGCCTGATCGGGACCGTCTGCACGCTGATCGGCGATACGGAATACGAGCAGAGCATGACGACGCCCGATCCCGTGGAATTTCAGAAAATTCTAAGTGAAATGCTTGCCAGGGGCATGGAGTATGTTATAATGGAGGTATCCGCCCATGCCCTGGACATGCATCGCATCGATGGGGTGGAGTTTGCGTGCGCGGGCTTTACGAACCTTTCGCAGGATCACCTGGATTATTTTGGCACCATGGACAAATATCTTGAAGCCAAGCTCAGGATCCTGGACATGACCCCAAAGCTCAGCCTGAACGTGGACGATGAAGTCGTGGCTTCAGCTGCCCGAAAACGCGGCGCGCAGTTTGAGCGCGTGGGCATCCGGGCCCAGGCAGACGTGTACGCAAACCAGATCGAGCCCACCGAAAGCGGCATGGATTTTGACCTCAGCTTCCACAAAAAGGCCAAGGCGCACATCACGCTGCACTTAAGCGGCATCTTTAACGTATACAACGCACTGATGGCCGCGTCCCTGGCCTGGCAGGCGGGCATCGCGATCGAAGACATCCAGAAGGGTCTTGACGCGATCAGGAACGTGCCGGGACGGGTGGAGCTGTTGGATACCCACACGCCCTACCGAGTCATTTTGGACTACGCCCATTCCCCGGACGCGCTTGAAAATGTGCTTACGACGCTTAGAAGCTCCACCAAGCGCAGGCTGATCGCGGTATTTGGCTGCGGCGGTGGACGGGACAAGCTGAAGCGTCCCATCATGGGACGGATCGGCGGCCGCCTTGCAGACTTTTGCGTCGTCACCAGCGATAACCCCCGAAACGAAGAGCCCATGCAGATCATCAGCGAGATCGAAGAGGGCATTAGGGAGGTCACCGATCGGTACATCGTGATCGAAAACCGCCGCGAGGCGATCCGCTATGCGCTGGAAATGGCCGAAAGCGGCGACACGGTGGTGCTTGCGGGCAAGGGGCACGAGACCTATCAGGAGATCAAGGGCGTAAAGCATCCCTTTGATGAAAAGGACATCGTGAGCGAACTGTTGAAGGAGATCTAAATGAGCTATTGGCTGATCGCCGCCGTCGCGGCGCTGCTTTTGTCGCTTTTGGGACTGTACATCGAAATGCCCATCCTGAACCGCCTGCGGGTGGGGCAGACCATAAACGAGCTTGGCCCGCAAACGCACAAGGACAAGCAGGGCATGCTGACGATGGGCGGCGTATCGTTTTTGTGTGCGGGCCTGATCGCAGCGATGATCTTTGGCTGGCGCTACAAAAACACAAACGGACAGCTTATGCTGTTTGCCGCGCTCAGCACCGTGCTGTTTGGCGCGATCGGCTTTGCGGACGACTATCTGAAGGTGGCGCGGCACAAAAACGAGGGCCTCACGGTAAAGCAGAAGTTTATCCCGCAGTGCGCGGCGGCGCTCGTGCTTGCCATCATCGCTTTTTTCAGCGACTGTATCGGTCCTGCCATCGACCTGCCCTTTACGAAAGCGCGGCTGAACCTTGGCATCTTGTATATCCCGCTTGCGGTGTTTGTGATGGTGGCGGTGGATAACTCCGCAAACATTCTGGACGGGCTGGACGGGCTGCTTGCTTCCAACAGCTCCATTGCCTTTGCAGCGATGTCTGCCTATACGCTTTATACCGGCATCCGCACGGAAAACGGAAGCCTTATGAATCTTGGCATCTTCTGCCTTTGCATGTGCTTTGCGGTCATCGGCTTTTTGCGCCGCAACACGAACCCCGCCAGCATCATGATGGGCGACGTAGGCTCCCTTGGCATCGGCGGCGCGCTTGCGGGCGCGGCCATCGCCTCGGGCGGCATGCTGCTTTTGCCCTTTGCCCTTATCATGATGGTGGTAAGCAGCCTTTCTGACATCCTGCAGGTCGTCTATATGCGCAGGCACAAGGGCAGAAAGCTGCTTCGTATGTCCCCGCTGCACCATCATCTGGAATTGGGCGGCATGAAAGAAGCGCAGATCGTGTCGCTGTACTCCATCATCACCCTGATCGGCTGCGCGGCGGCGCTTATCCTGTTTGCATAGGAGGAACGAAATATGAAACGCGTGATTGTATGGGGCATGGCCAAAAGCGGCATCGCCGCGGCTGCGCTGCTTGCAAGACACGGCTTTTTTGTGCGCATCAACGATCTGAAGACCCGAGAGCAATTGAAGCCGGATATCGATCAGCTGGACGGGCTGGACATAGAGGACAGGCTGGGCTGCGACATCATGACATTGCTTGACGACGTGGACACCATGATCATAAGCCCCGGCATTCCCGCAGATCACAAGGCCGCAAACGCCGCCCGCGAAAAGGGCGTCGAGGTCATAAGCGAAATAGAGCTTGCCTACCGCTTTACAAAGGGCTACATCGCCGGCATCACCGGCACAAACGGCAAAACCACCACCACTACGCTGCTTGGCGAAATGTTCAAGGCCGCGGGGCGCGATACCCACGTCGTTGGCAATATCGGCGAGCCCTACAGCGCCCACGCAGACAGCACCGGCGAAAACAGCGCCACCGTGTGCGAGCTAAGCTCCTTCCAGCTGGAGACGGTTTCCAGCTTCCGGCCCAACGTATCTTTGATTTTGAATCTTACCGAGGATCACCTGAACCGCCACCACACGATGGAGAATTACGCGCGCATCAAGGAGCGCGTGTTTATGAACCAAACGCCTGAGGACGCGCTGGTCCTAAACTACCTGGATCCAATCACCCGGGATATGGCAGGGCGCGCCAATTGCCGCGTGTACTGGTTTGCAAGAGGCGAAGCGGTGGAGCGCGGCGCGTATTCGCTTGATGATGCGGTGTACTGGACGGAGAACGGAAAGACCGAAGAGATCATGCGCGTATCCGAGATCCTTCTGCCCGGCGCGCACAACCTTGAAAACGCCCTTGCTGCGGTCGCCGCCGCAAAGTGCGCGGGACTCAGCAATCAAGTGATCTCCGATACCCTTAAAAGCTTTAAGGGCGTAGAGCACAGGATCGAAACCGTGCGCACGGTAAACGGCGTCACCTTTATCAACGATTCCAAGGGCACGAACCCGGACAGCACGATCAAGGCCGTGGAATGCATGAAGGTCCCGACGGTGATCCTGCTGGGCGGCTCCAGCAAGCAAAGCGACTATGGCCCCATGAGCCAGGTGATCCTGCATTCCAACGTGAAGTTTGCCGTGCTTCTTGGCGACACCGCGGAAGTGATCGCAAAAGCCCTCCGGGATGCGGGCTTTACCCAAATGGAATTTGCGGGTTACGACTTTGAAAAGGCGATCAGGCTTTCCGCGTCCCACGCGCAGCCGGGCTGGAACGTGCTTTTGTCTCCCGCCTGTGCAAGCTTTGACATGTTCAAGGACTTTGAACACAGGGGCGAGGAATTCAAGCGCATCGTAAACGCGCTTTAAGAAGGAACGCGCCAAAACTGCGGGGAGGGGTTTGCAATGAAGAAAAAGCAGGACGACAGCTTCAAGTATGCCCTCTACGTGCTTGGAGTCGCCGCGCTGGTGATGGCGATGGTCATCTTCATGCGCCTGTCTCCGGCCAAGGTCAAGCACGTAAACGTGGAATATCTTGGCGCCTCGAAGCAGACGGCGGCGGACAGGGGCTTTACAGACGCGGAATTCATTCGCCGAAGCGGCGTCGTAAACCTTGAAATGAAGCGCATGAAGGAGTGGGAGGAAAGCGCCCGCGACGGGATCGCGACCACCGGCTTTTTCAGGCTGGATGAGATCAGGATGGTAAGCAAGCAGACCATTTCCCTCGTGATCGCCGCGCGCCAGCCCCTCTTTACCGTGCGGACGGCTGGCAAATACGTGCAGCTGGATCAGGAGGGCTACGTGCTTAGAATAAGCGATGGCTTTGCCCAGGGCGACCCGATCCTGACAAGCGGCATCGTGCTAAGGTATCTTACCATAGGCTCTCCCGCCCAGCCGGAGGACAACGCAAAATTTGAATACGCACGTGAGGTCGCCCTGGCCATTATGGAAAACGGCCTTTCCGGGGTGTTCAAGGACATAAGCGTAAAGGAACAAAAGGAAGTCGTGCTGAACACCTATGCCGGGATCCCCGTCACCATAAACCTTAGATACGACGCCCTAAAGTCGCTGGATATCGCAAAGGCCATGCTGGACAGCGGCATAAACGAGGGGCAGATAGAGGTGGTCGGCAACTACGGCTACCACATCAAGGACTCCGATACCACGATCTGGACCCGGGGCATGTAAGGAATAAACCCTTCGATCAAGGCCAGGCCGCGCAAAAGAACGCAATCTTTTGTGCTGCTGTTCTTTTGAAAACACGCTGTATCCCTTGTGACGTTTACTTGACAAAGTCCGTTGCTTCCGGCTTGACGTATCAATAAAAAACAAGGGCTGTAATTTGTTAATATTACCGATAGAATTTTCTGCATGGAATATGGTATAATTCATTCAGCTGGCAGGATGGCTGCCGAACATGACCAATCATTAAGGAGGATAATCTATGGCAAGTGTATCCCTGAAAAACATCTACAAGGTCTACGCTGGCGGCGTTACTGCTGTAAGCGACTTCTGCCTGGACATCGAAGACAAGGAATTCATCGTTCTGGTAGGTCCTTCCGGCTGCGGTAAGTCCACCACGCTGCGCATGGTCGCCGGTCTTGAAGAGATTTCCGATGGCGAACTGTACATCGGCGACAAGCTGGTAAACGACGTAGCGCCCAAGGATCGCGACATCGCAATGGTTTTCCAGAACTACGCTCTGTATCCGCACATGACCGTTTACGACAACATGGCCTTCGGTCTTAAGCTGAGAAAGACCCCCAAGCAGGAGATCGACAAGCGCGTTAAGGAAGCCGCCCGCATCCTGGACATCGAGCACCTGCTCAACAGAAAGCCCAAGGCTCTGTCCGGTGGTCAGCGCCAGCGCGTCGCCCTCGGCCGCGCCATCGTGCGTGAACCTAAGGTCTTCCTGATGGACGAGCCTCTGTCCAACCTGGACGCCAAGCTGCGTGTTCAGATGAGAACTGAGATCGCAAAACTGCACCAGAGACTGGGC
>CADBNW010000107.1 GCA_902796025.1 uncultured Eubacteriales bacterium | reverse complement strand
GACTTCTATAAGGCCAAGGGCAGCCTTCGCAGGGTCGAAGGCGACCAGACGCCCGACGAGGTCACCCGCGCGATACTGACCGCGCTGGGGTGCTGAAATGATATACACAAAAAGCAGCGCTGAGATTGCTCTCATGCGCGAATCGGGCAAGCTGCTTCACCAGGTTCTGGAGGCGCTAAAGCCCATGATCAAGCCGGGCGTCACCACGCTGGAAATCGACCGGATGGCCGAAAAGCTCATACGCGACGGGGGAGCGATCCCTTCGTCCAAGGGCTACGAAGGCTTTCCCTACTCGATCTGCGCCAGCGTAGACAGCGAAGTGGTGCACGGCTTCCCAAGTGATGTGCCGCTCAGGGACGGACAGATCGTCTCGATAGACTGTACCCTCATTCTGAACGGCTGGCAATCGGACTCCGCATTTACTTCTCCGGTAGGCAATGTAAGCGCGGAAGCAAAAAAGCTCATCCGCGTGACGGAGGAATGCTTCTGGAAGGGAGTTTCCCAGGCCAGAGCGGGCAACAGACTGGGCGATATCGGCTGGGCAGTGCAGCAGCACGCCGAGATGAACGGCTACGGCGTCATACGCGACTTCTGCGGCCACGGCATCGGGCGTGAAATGCACGAGGATCCCTCGGTGCCCAACTACGGCAAGCCCGGGCGCGGCGCACGCCTTGTGCCGGGCATGACCCTCACGATAGAGCCTATGATCGCCATGGGCACATGGAAGGTTTTCATCAAGGACAACGACTGGACGGCGGTCACCCGGGACAACAGGCCCTGCGCTCACTACGAGCACACGCTGGTGATCACTGAAGGCGGGCCCGAGATCCTCTCACTGCCCAGCGGCGCGGGGGTACAAGCATGAAAAAACCCCCTGTGCAAGCCGGCGCCGTGGTGCTTTCCACAGCCGGACGGGATGAAGGCAGGGTCTTTATGGTGCTGACGAGTCTGGACGACGAGTACGTGCTCATCGCAGACGGCGAAACCCATAAGGTCTCAAAGCCCAAAAAGAAAAAGCGCAAGCATCTGAAGCTCGTTCGTGATTCCATCCCCGAGGCGCTGCCAAGGCTAAGCCAGGGCGGCGTGGAGGATCATGAAATCCGTAAATGGCTGGCCGACAAGGAGGAGTAGCATTTGTCCAAATCAGACGTTATAGAAGTGGAAGGCGTTGTCACTGAGGCGTATCCCAACGCGATGTTCGAGGTGCAACTGCCCAACGGCCATAAGATCCTGGCTCACGTGTCCGGCAAAATGCGCATGAACTACATCCGCATCTACCCCGGCGACAAGGTCAAAATAGAGCTTTCGCCCTATGACCTCACCAGAGGCCGCATCACCTGGCGCAGCAAGCAGTGATTCCGAAAGGAGGAACACACCATGAAGGTAAGACCGTCCGTAAAAACCATCTGCGAAAAGTGCAAGATCATCAAGCGCAAGGGTCACGTAATGGTGATTTGCGAGAATCCCAAGCACAAGCAGAAGCAGGGCTGATAGTATAATGGCAGGGGAACGACATCCCCTGCCGTTTTTTTAAGCAAATCGAGAAATCTGCATGCAGAATCGCGCGCTGCGGGATGGGCTTAAGCGCGTAGGAGCACAATAAAGGAGGGCCCTGGAATGGACATAGGTATTCAGATCTCCAGCTTTCGCCCGCTGATGCGGGACGCGGCGGGTCTTGGCGACGTGCTTAGGCACATGCGGGCCATGGGCTGCGTCCATACGCAGCTGCAGTGGATCGACAAAAGCGTTCCCGTCCCCGTGATCGCCGATTTGCTGCGGCAGTACGGCATTCAGGCCTGGGGCGCGCAGGATAAATCGCCCGAGGTCTTCGGTGAGGAAGAGTATTATCTTGCGCTTTGCGCTGCCACCGGGGGCGGAGATCTGTGCCTTAGCGGCATTCCAAACGGCGACGCGCAGGCCTTTGCAAAGCGCCTGGAGGCGCTGCGCGAAAGGGCGCAAGCCCTTGAAATCGGCCTTAGCTTTCACCCCGTCAAAGCGGATCTTGCGGGCGCGGCGCAAAGCCTTTTGCAGCTCTGTCCCTGGCTGCGCTTGACGCCAGACGTGTGCCAGCTGCGGGACGCGGGATTGGACCCCGCTTCCTTCATCGCAGCCTATCCCGGGCGCGTGCAGATTGTCCACTTCAAGGACCGCGCCAAGGACGGCAGCCTTTGTCCCGTGGGCAGCGGAGAGACAGATTTTGCAAAAGCCCTTGAAGCAAGCAGGATTTCGGGCGCAGAGCTGATCCTTGCCGAGCAGGAGATGTGGCAAGACGCGTATCAGGAGCTTTCCGAAGGCTATCGCTTTTTGGAAAAGCTGACCTGCGCTTAGCCCACGCCCGCTCAAGCGGCGCTTGAATAAAGTGCTGCATTTTCAAGCCCCGCGCGCTGGCAAGCGCCCGGATATCGCGCTATAATGACCCTGTAAGAGGGGAGGAGAGCCTATGAGCCTTGGAAACAACATCGCGCACTATCGAAAGCGGCAAGGGCTTACCCAGGAGCAGCTGGCAGAAATCGTCGGTGTCAGCTTTCAGTCGGTCAGCAGCTGGGAGCGGGACGAGACCCTGCCGGACACCGGACGCCTTAAGGCGCTTTCGCGCGCGCTTAGCTGCTCTTTGGACGCGCTGTTTTGCGAGGACAGGCCGGACTGGACGCTCAAAGCGCCCCATTCCGATCCGGAGCACATGTACACCTACGTAAAGGCCAGGGCGCAAAGCGCCGGGCTTACGCAAACGCTTGAGGCCCTGCCGCTCATGCGCCAAAAGCACGCTAGGCAGTTTCGCAAGGGCATGACGGACGCGGCCCCTTACGTCACCCATCCGCTGACCCTCGCCTGTCACGCGCTGGCCATGGGCATCGGGGAGGACGACGTGCTGGCCGCGCTATTGTTGCACGACGTGATCGAGGATACGGATACCACCCCCGAGGAGCTGCCTGTAAACGAGCGGGTGCGCAAGGCCGTGTGCCTCGTGTCCTACAACAGCTACCCCGGCGACAAGGAGAGCATAAAGCCCCTGTATTACCGTAACATCGCCCAAAACCCGCTGGCTGCGCTGGTCAAGTGCATCGACCGCTGCAACAACTTAAGCTGCATGGCGGACGGCTTTGGCCGCGAAAAAATGATCGCCTACGTGCTGCAAACGGAAAAGTACATCCTGCCCCTGCTGGAGGTCGTAAAAAACGAGCCCAAGTGGAACAGCGCCGCGTGGCTGCTGAAGTACCAGATGACGGCGCTACTTGAAAGCTTTAAGAGACTGTTATAAAAGGGGCAGAGCCCCTCGCTCAAAATGAATCAAAGATTCATGTTGAGCGGTTGGTTAGGTTGGCCGTATGTGTGTGGTTTGTCAAAACGCCATGCTTATAAAGCTTGGGCAATAAGATAACAGTTTTTGCTGAAATCCCTGCGGGAATTTCCGGGCGCAAGGCATGTTGGCTCAAATTTTCAATTTGAGATGCGGCACCGCAAGCCGCCCCTGCGGATTGAAAGCTGGAGGGGCTGCGGCCCCTCCAAACCACCCTGGGGCTGCTGCGCTTGTGCAACAGCCTCAGGATACGTTACTGCCCCTTGGCGTCCGGTAAACCCGTTTACTAACGCTTTTGACCCCGTTTCTTTTCTTGTATTTCATGGTGCTGCATGCTATAATAGCGCCACTTGCGCGGGACGCAAAATCGATTTTCAGGAGAGAAGCATGTATCAGGTCAAGGGCAGATGGGCGCTGATCACGGGCGCGGCGAGGGGCATCGGCTATTTGAGCGCGAAATTCATGGCGCAGCAGGGCGTAAACCTTATCCTGCACAGCCGAAGTCTCAGTCATACTGATAAGGTTTTAAGCGAGGTTCTGGCCATGGGCGTGCAGGCGCGCGCGGTCGAGGCGGATCTGAACGATCTAAGCCAGGTGGAGCGCATGCTTTGCCAGATCGATACTTTTGGCGTGGACGTGGATATCGTTTTGAATAACGCCGGGCTGCAGGTCGCCTACCGCACGGAGTATTTCACTACCCCCAAAGAGGATTATGAGATCAGCTTTCGGGTAAACACCATTTCTCCGGCGCTGATCTGCTATCACTTTCTGCCCAAAATGATCGCGCGGGGCACGGGCCGCATTTTGAACACCACCAGCGGCATTTCTCTTGACGTGTGCCAGGCGGGCTATTCGGCCAGCAAGGCGGCGCTGGACAAGATCACCATCGATCTCGGCAGCCGCGTGGAGGGGACGGACGTCATGATCAACCTCACCGATCCCGGCTGGTGCCGCACGGACCTTGGCGGTCCGCACGCCCCCAACGCGCCCGAAAGCGCCATCCCCGGCATCGTGGTGGGCGCGTTTGTGGACGATAAAAAGTCCGGCAGATACCTTGGCGCGCAGCACTTTGCGGGCATGAGCCTCGAAGACGCGGTCGCCAAGGCGGAAAGGGAATTCGATAGCCCCTACCGAAAATAATTCCTTTTTCTAAACTCTTCTTCGATAAAACGCCAACGCTTTGCCTGAAAGCGCGCCGCTGCAAACGGGCGGCGCGCAAGATATATTAATTATGCTAAAACTAAAACGCGCCATTCTGACCGATATGACCGAGGGCCGGCCCGCGCCGCTTCTGCTTCGGTTTATGATCCCCATGCTGATCGGCAACATCTTTCAGCAGCTCTACAGCATGGCGGACACCATGATCGTGGGCAAGACCCTGGGCAGCGACGCGCTTGCGGCGGTGGGCGCCACGGGCTCGCTCAATTTTTTGTTTTTCTCGCTGTGCAACGGGCTGGCAAGCGGCCTTGGCATCCTGGTGTCCCAGGCCTTCGGCGCGGGGCAGGTCAACAACGTAAAAAAGCTGATCGCAAACTCCGTCTACATCATGCTAAGCTCCGCCGTGGTCATGGGCAGCCTGGGCTTTGTCCTGTCAAGGCCCGTGCTGCAGCTTTTGGGCACGCCCGCAAACATCATCGACCGCTCTACCACCTACATGCAGGTCAGCTGCGCGGGCCTGATCGCCGTATCCATGTATAACTGCGTGGCCGCGATCCTTCGGGGCGTAGGGGACAGCAAAACGCCGCTGTACTTTCTGGTGCTGGCGTGCGTGATCAACGTCTTTCTGGATCTGTTTTTTATCAAGTCCCTGGGCCTTGGCGTCGGCGGCGCGGCGCTTGCCACGATCCTTTCCCAGATGCTTTCCGCTGCGGGCAGCATCCTGTACGCGGTAAAGTATAACCCCATGTTCTATCTGGAGCGCGCCTACTGGCGGCCCGACCGGGCGCTGATGGTAAAGGCCTGCCGCCTTGGGCTGCCGCTTGCCGCGCAGTCCTCGCTGATCGCGCTTTCGCTGGTGGTGCTGCAAACGGTGGTCAACGGCTTTGGCTCTCAGGTGGGCGCGGCATTTACTGCCACCAGCCGCATCGAGGTGCTGGTGCAGCAGCCCTACGGCTCGCTCTTTGCCGCGCTTTCCACCTTTACGGGGCAAAACATCGGCGCGGGACGGCTGGAAAGGGTAAAGCTCGGCTTTAAGCACGCGACCTTTATCATGATCGGCTTTACCGCGCTGGTCGTGCCGCTGTTTCAACTGTTCAGCCCCGCCATCGTGGGCATCTTTGTGGACGCCGAGGAGGGCGCGCGGGTGATCGAGTACGGCGCGACCGGCCTTAGGATGACAAGCCTCTTCTTTTTGCCCCTTGGCATGATCTATATGTGCAGAGGCGTTTTGAACGGCTCCGGAGACGGCTATTATTCGCTTCTTAGCGGCATTTGCGAAATGGTGGGGCGCGTGGGCTTTGCAAAGCCTCTTACCCTCCTCCCGCAGGTGGGCAAGTGGGGCATATGGCTTGGCACCGCCCTCACCTGGACGCTGGTGGCAGTGGCCAGCTTCATACGCTACGCAAGGGGCAAGTGGAAAAAAGCGGCCCTGGGAAATTCCTGATCTCCCGGGGCGCGCAGGGCTTTTGGGCCTTTTCTAATATACCGCGATACTGTAGCTCAAATACGCAAGGAAGAACAAAACGCTACATATAGCGCTTAAGGCTGTAAGCAGGGCGCGGACAAGGCGCCTTTGGCCAAGCTGCGTCAGCGCAAAAATCAGCGGGAAGCACACAAGCATGTATCTGGGAGCGGAAAGCAGCCAGGTGACGCCGGTCGTGAAAACGAAATAGACGATGAAAAACGCGGTGTACGCTGCGTTTTGTTTTTTTACCGTAAGAAGCATAAGCGTAAGCGCCGCAAACTGTGCAAGGAGGTTTGCGCCCCAAAGGCCGATGGCGTTGGAAACGCTGCCGTCCCGCACGTAGCTGATCAGATAGTCCAGCTGATAGCGCACGGTGTCGAAAAACGGGGCGGGGGACTGGAACCAGTTGTTCTTCTGGTACTGCAAAAAGCGCAGCCAGTCGCCGCTTACGCGGTAGTTGACAAAGAGGTAGGCAAAAAAGCCAAGGGGGATGATAAACGCTGTCCAGCATCTGGACAGGAAATACTTAAGCCTTTGCCCCTTGGGACGGGCGGCGCTGTCCCCAATGATCGTAAACAGTACGGGAGTTAGCAGCGTAAGCCCGGGCGAGCGGGTAAACGCCGCCAGCGCGCCGAAAACACCGGACAGAAGGCAGCGCCGCTGCCTTGCGCAAAGCACGCACAAAAGGGCAAGCAGCATAAACAGCGCTTCGCTCAGCTGGCAGCCGTAAAAGAAAAAGCCGGGAAACAGGCAGTAAAAGCGCACGGCCCAAAGCGCGCGCCTCCGGGGAAGATCCATTAGCGCCAGGCGGTACAGGACGAGGGCGGCCAATGCGCTAAACAGCACGGACAGCAGCGCGGCGGTATAGTAGTATTCGCCCGTCACAAGCGCCAAAAGCTTAACCAGCAGCGGATACAGCGGCAAAAACACCAGCCGCACCACCCGGTCGTGTTCCGCGCTGTTGGAATACCAGTTTTGCGCGATGTCGAGGTAGTGCTTGGAGTCCGAGGCGTCCAGAAAGTGAAAGACCCCATTGAAGCTTTCCGGCCACCAGTCCGTAAGCCGCAGGCGGATCAGAACGATCATAAGATAGGCCGCGTGCGTCAAAAGCACCATCAAAAGAACGCGCCATGCATCCCCGCGCCGTCCCTGATGGGGGAGGGGATGCGCCTGATCCTTGCTCCAGGCGTCAAACCATACGGGAACGAAGCGCGCGCCAAGGGCGATAAACAGAAAAAGCAGCACACCCGTGACCGCGTAGGAGTACCAGGGCAGGGCGCGCTCGTTTAAATAGACATAAGCATACCACGCGGCAAATATGAGCGCGCACAGCAGGGTAAAGGCTGTGCGCGCTTTGCGTGATCTGTTTTCAAGCAGGGGAAAAGCGTCCATAGTGGCCTCAGGCGGGCTCGTTAAAGGCCTCGTAGATGGCACGCACGGCCTTTTCAAAGTCCTGCGTGTCCACGCCCACGATGATGTTGAGCTCGCTGGAGCCCTGATCGATCATGCGGACGTTTACGCCGGCTCTCTGCAATCCGCCGAAAAGGCGCGCCGCAGTGCCGGGGGAGCGCACCATGCCCATGCCCACGGTGGCGATCAGGGCGATGCCGCCGGTGATGTCGATGTGATCGGGCTGGCACAGCTCCCGGATGCGGTGGATGATCTCGCTTTTGCGGTTTACGATTTCGCTGTCGGCGACCACCACGGAGACGGTGTCGATGCCGGTAGGCATGTGCTCGATGGAGATGTCAAAATCCTCCAGCACGCTAAGCACCCTGCGGCAGAAGCCCTTTTCGCTGTTCAGCATCGCCTTTTCGATGGAGATCAGCGAAAAGTTCTTGTGTCCCGCGATGCCGGTGATGATGCCGCCCGAATCCTGCCGCCGGTCGGTGATCATGGTGCCGGGGTGGGAGGGATCGTTCGTGTTTCTGATGTTGGTGGGGATGCCCGCCTTGTGAACGGGGAAGATGCTCTCCTCGTGCAAAACGGTCGCGCCCATGTAGCTAAGCTCGCGAAGCTCCGCGTATGTGATGTAGCGGATCTCGCGGGGGTTATCCACGATGCGGGGATCGGCCATCAAAAAGCCGGAGACGTCCGTCCAGTTTTCGTAAAGGCTCGCGCCCGCCGCGCGCGCCACGACCGCGCCGGTGATGTCGCTGCCGCCCCTTGAGAAGGTGCGCACCTCGCCGTTTGGCACCGCGCCGTAAAAGCCGGGAATGACCGCGTGCTCGTGCTTTTTGAGCTCCTCGCCCAAAAGCTCGTTGGTCCACTCCTCCGCAAAAACGCCCTGGCGGTCAAACTTGATGTAGCCGCGCGGATCGATAAAGTCCCAGCCCAGATAGGCCGAAAGGATGACGCCGTTCAGATACTCGCCCCGGCTGGCCGCAAAATCCGGCGTGGCGACGCGGCGGATGTCTGCGCAGGTCTGATCCAGCAGTCCGTCGATGTCGATGTCCAGCCCCAGCTCGAACACGATCTCGCGGTAGCGCTGCTCGATAACGGAAAAGACCTCCTGCATGTCCTCGCCCTTTTCCACCTTGCGGTAGCACTGGTAGAGCAGGTCGGTGACCTTGGTATCGTCCTTAAAGCGCTTGCCGGGGGCGCTGGGCACCGCATAACGGCGATCGGGGTTGGCCAAAAGGATTCCCTTTACTTTTTTGAACTGGGCCGCGTCCGCCAGGGACGAGCCGCCGAATTTGGCTGCGATGATGCCCATGAAAAGCCTCCGTCGGAGCCGGGCTATGGAAGACCGCGCCGCAGCCTTCGGCAGAGCCGGCACAAAATAAAATTTGAGTGAAAGTATAGCGCAAAACGCGTTCCGTTGCAATGTGCGACAGGTTAATTTGACAAAGCGGGCCGGAATTTTGGTTTTTACGCGTTTTGAAACTCCTCAAACAGCTGCTGGGCAAGCCCGGGCACGAAGAGCATGCTGCCGTCGCTTGCGACGCGCTCCTTTGCAAAGGGCTCGGCCTCGGGGCAGGCGGCGCGAAGGCTTTCGATGGCTTTGCACTGCAGAAGCGCCGTTTCCCCGCTGCAGAGGATGGGCGCGCCGTTACGAATGGCGTCCACCATGTTCCACAGATTTGCGTTGTAGGGCTGCTCCACGATGCCGTAATCCAGAGTCTTGCCGTCGTTCCACTGGGCGGTAAAATGGCTGCCGCGAACGCCCCTTGCGCCAAAGCGCAGGGTCGCCTTTTCATAGCGGTATTCAAAGATGGGATCCTGCTTTTCCTCGGGGCGCACGGCGTGGCTCACGGCGATGAACATGTCCGCCCCGGCGCTTTTGCCCCGGACGACGGCGGTATCGTAGGTCTCCACGTCGTTTGCGTAAAACGTCTTGCCGGAGGTGATCTCAAGGGGCGCTCCGGTCATAAAGAGCATGTTCATCAGATAGTGGGCGGTGGCGTTATTCAAAACGCTGTCGTAGATCGCGCGCCCGGCGGCGTCAAAGCGCTTGCCCGCCCAGTGGGTGGAGCGCCCGTAGTAGCTAAAGCCCCTTGGCCACAGCACCAGCACCTTTAAGCGCTGGGGCTTTCCAAAGCGCCCGCTCTGCGCGTCATTTTTCACCTTCTGGATCACGGGATCGTAGCACAGCTGGAAGTCGACGTTCAAAAGCCTGCCATAGCGGTCCCGGGCCTCCAAAATGGCCTGGGCGTCCTGGACGGAGCCTGCCAAGGGCTTTTCCAATACCACGTGGCAGCCGTGCTCAAAGGCTTTTACGGCCTGCTCCCGGTGCAATTGGATGGGCGTTGCGATGATCACAAGCTCCGGGCGTTGCTCTTTGTACATCTGCTCCGCGTCCCGGTAGAGGGGGGCAAGCTCGAAGCTTTCGGCGTAGGGATCCACCGCGGCCACCAGCTTTACATTCGGGCGCTTTGGATTTTTGAAGGCGTCCAGATAGTTTGCGGCAAAGCCGCTGGTGCCAAACAGCGCAACGCGGATCTCGCGCGGCGCGCCTTGTGCGTCATTGGTGTTTTGCATGCAAATCTCCTTTTTTCCTGAACCGATCAGGAAAGGGCGGCTTTTTTCTTTCTGCGCCACTGGATCAAAAGGCCGATGCCAGCGCCGAGGGCGCCGCCAGAAAGGACCATCCAGAGGATCATAGGCTCGTAGCCGGCGTTTGTGTCCATCAGGACGTAGCGGGCCTTGTCCTGGGGCTTTACGCCAAAGGCGTCTTCAAAGCTCTCGTCAAACAGCTGGGTGAGGCGGGCGTTTGGAAATTCCTTCAGCTTGCCCTGCAGGTGGAGCGTCTCGCCGTTCAAGGGGTACAGCGGCGTTTGCATCAGCCACTCGCTCATGCGGTCAAGGGCCTTGAGCTCGTCCTTGTGTTTGGATTTCAGCGCCATAACGCTTCCGTCCTTCAGGCGAAGGTAGTAATAATAGCTGGCGTCCTTGTCGCTTACGTCGTCGCCGCTATCCTCCATGGAGGCTTCCACGGCAAAGGGGCCAAGCACCCAGCGGGCGTCCACGGACACGTACTTGCCAAGGGGCAGCGCTTCGCCCTTGTCCACGTACTCTTCGAGGCGGAGCTTTGCCCTTTGGCGCAGGGGATCGTTATCGCCGCCCATCACCATCAAAACGATCAGTGCTGCAAACGCTATAATGCCCGCGCACAGCAGGATGCATCCCCATAAGCGCAGCTTGTCTGCGCCGCTTGCTTCGTTTTGCTGTGTCATGCAGGTCTCCTTATGTCTTTCCTGGCAAATAGGGGTATGACCATAGGCTGAGAAGTCCCGGGGCGGATCGGAGGGGTCTTTGACCCCTCCGGATCCATTTTACGCGGGAAGGAGGGGGTTAGCGGTGATCCTCGATCACGGTTTCGCCGCAAAGGGTCTTTACGTCAGTAACGTCCGCCCAACTTGCCGCGTCCACATACAGGCTAAAGTCCGGGTGGGTCTTCAGCATCGTGGCGGGCACGGTGTTGGTCAGTTCGTTTTTCATCGCCGCGGCGACGGCCCAGGCTTTTTCTGCGTGCGGCACGGCGGAGATGATGGTTTTGCACTGCATGATCTGCCATACGCTCATGCTTACGGCCTGCTTTGGCACGTCGTCAAAGCCCTTGAACCAGCCCTCGGCCACCTGCTGCTTGCGGCAGGCTTCGTCCAGGGTAACGATGATGTAGGCCTCGCGGGTGTCAAAATCGGCGGGCGGGTCGTTGAAGGCGATGTGGGAGTTGCGCCCGATGCCGATCAGGCCAAGGTCAATGGGGGCTTGGCGGATCTCCTCGGTAAGTCTTGCGATGCCCTCCCTGGTGCCGTCCACAAAGTGCGCCAGGCGCACGCCCGTTTTGTCGACGAAGCGCTCCTTTAGGTACTTGCGAAAGCTCGCGGGATGGGTGATGGGAAGATCCACGTACTCGTCCAGGTGGAACATCTCCACCTTCGACCAGTCGATGTCCTCCCTGACCAGGTGCTCCAGGGTCTCGAACTGGCTTGCGCCGGTGGAGAGCACGATGCGCGCATGGCCGCGCTCGGCGATGGCGGAACGGATGACGGCGGCAGACTGCAGGGCCGCGCGCTGACCCAACTCGTCCGGGGTCTTGGAAATGATGATCTTCATATACTTGCCTCCTGCTGGTAAATGCTGTTTTTATGCCTTCAGCTCCGGATAGAAGCTGCCCAGAAACTCGCCAAGGTAAACGGCGCGGTCCTCGCGCATGGAGATGTTGGCGGCGATGCCGATGCCGATGGACATCGCGCCCGCGCGGGTGTCCGCCATCTGGCAGAGGGGATCGTCGCTGTAGCCCCTGAAGAGGCGTTCCCGCAGCGCCGGGTCGGAGCCGCCGTGGCCGCCGGGCACGGGCTTTACGTGGCTGCGGTCAAAGTTGACGCACTGGCCGTCCCGGTCGTAAAACAGGATACGCTCCTGCCCAAGGGCGGTATCGCATTCGAGGCGGCCCTTTTCGCCGTTCAAAACCAGCTTCATGCACTCGTAGGGGGAGTGGGCGGTCAGGGAATAGCTGACGACCGCGCCTTTTGCGTAGCGGATGTTTACGGACACGCTGTCCTCGATGTCGATCACGCTTGAAAACAGGCAGCGGTCGCGGATGTAGCCGTCCGCCTCCTCGCAGTTTTTATACAGGAAGGCGAGCCGCCCGCCGTCTTCCTTGTCGATGTCCTGATAAAATTCGCACGTACGCTTATAGGGGCAGGTCAGACAGCGCTCGCCGTGGGGCCGCCGGTCGTCGCCGTAAAAGCGGCGGGTGCCAAAGGCGTTCACCTTCACGGGCTCGTCGTCCAGATACCAGTTGAGCAGGTCGAAGTGATGGGTGCATTTGTGGATGAGGAGAGAACCGGAGTTTGCACGGATGGAGTGCCAGCGCCTGAAGTAGTCCGCGCCGTGGCTGGTGTCGAGCAGCCACTCGTAGTGCGCGGAGTAGACTTCGCCCAGCAGGCCGCCCGCCACCAGCTCCTTGATCTTCACGTAGAAGTCCATAAAGCGGCAGTTGAAGGTGACCGTGACCTTGTGGCCGGTTTTCTGCTCGGTTTCCAGAATGTGTGAGAGCATTTTTTCATCGGTGGTCAGGGGCTTTTCGCTGATCACGTCGCAGCCCGCCTCCAGCGCCCGGCAGATGTAGGTCTCGTGGGCGCAGTCCTTGGTGGTCACGATCACGGTATCGGGCTTATGCTCCTTGAGCATGAGATCGAAATCGGTATAGGCGGGGATGTCCGTTTTCAGGTATTGGCCAACGAGCTTTGCCCGCAGGGGGTTGATGTCGCACACGGCCACGAGCTTTGCCGTGTCCGCAAAGTCCTTTACGATGGGCTCGCAGTAGGACCACAGCCCCCGGTAGCCGGTGCCGACCAGCGCATAGGTTTTCATTTGTACAGTGCCTCCCGTGCGGCTTACTTGCTTTGGGCGGTGCCCGCAAGATAGCCGCGATAGTCGTTAAAGAAGTTTTCCGCGCTCTTGACCATGAAGACGGTGAGCGTGTCGTTTTTGAACGTGAGCTGCATGCGGATGGAGCCAAGGTAGTCGTCTACGCTAAAGACCTTGCACAGCAGGGTGTTTTCGCTCTCCCAAACGGCCTGGGTCAGGCAGCGGTAGTTGGTATTCATCCTTGCGATGTTGCGCCCCGCGTACTTTTCGGGAAAGCGGAAGTCCAGCCATTTTCCAAGGCCAAAGCGCAGGGCAAAGCAGCCGTTGGGCTTTTCGTAGCTGAGGGTCAGCTCATCCTTCGTAAGCTCCGCCTGCATCCACTTGAAGTGGAACAGGTTTTCGTCAAATACGTACCTGACGCCGGAAATTTTAGCGGCGACGGGGCTTTCGGTCCTGCCCGGACGCATGGGGATAAAGGTCTTATACTGGATAAGCGCGTCGTGCGCCGCGGGATTTTCGGCAAGGGGAGAGGGGGACATGCTGTCAAGCAGATCGTAATAGGCGTATTTGATCGCGTCCTCGGCGTTGTTTATGCCCTGGGTGTCTGCAGTCAGGATGACCACGGAGTCGGTCGCGGGATCCATGAAAGCAAACTGGCAGCCCATGCCGCAGCAGGCAAACGCCCCGCCGCGCAGCATCCAGAACTGGTAGCCGTAGCCGTCGCGGATGTAGGAGGAGTCGGCGACGGTGATGTCGATCTGCTTGGTGGTGGCCTGGGTCATGTATTCGCGGTCCACCCACTGTTTTCCGTTCCACTGTCCCTTTTGCAGGCAGAACTGGCCAAATTTCAAAAGATCCCGCGGGGTGCACAGGATGCCGCTGCCCGTCCAGGAGCGGCCCTCGGGGGTCTCGACGCACCAGACGTCCTTGCTGATCTCAAGCGCGTCCAGCAGGGGGCGCAGATAGTCGAGGATGCGCATGCCGGTGATTTTTTCGACGACAGCCATCAGCACCGTGGTGCCGGCGGTATCATAGTGGAAAATGGTGCCGGGCTCGTGCTTGGGCTGGGAATTGTCAAAGAAGGTCTTTACAAAGTCGGCGTCGTCCCAATCGTAGGAGGTCTCCTCGTTTTGGGTGGCCATGCGAAGCAGGTCGCGCACGGTGGCGCGAAGG
>CADBNW010000106.1 GCA_902796025.1 uncultured Eubacteriales bacterium | reverse complement strand
TATGAGAAAGCTCGACCGCGTGCAGCACGGCAGGTATTTTCTGGTTCTCTATCTGATCATAGGCGCCGTGTTTTGCGCGACCGCGATCTACGGACTTTGGATAGGCAGGAGCCGGGGCCTTATCCTTCTTATTGCTCTGGGCCTTGCTGTTCCGCTTTTCTACTGCATCGGAATCGGCACGCTGAACAAGAAGATCATCAGGTCTTTCACCGGTTCTGCAAGGATCCGCCCCGCACCGGACGAAGCGCCAAAGCAGTACAGGAAAAAGAAATAGCTTCACTTCGAGGATGCAAATATGCTGGTTGGATATTCCAAAAAACGCATAACACCTTCAGACAGCTGCCACCTGGCGGGCTTTGATCTAAGAAAGCAGCCCTCTCAGGGGGTGCTTGACGATCTGTACGTCAGCTGCATCGTTTTAAAGCCGGACAAGGGCGCGCCGTTTGCGTTTTTGTCCTTCGATCTGCTGGGCGTGCCGCTTAAAGAGTGTCAGCTGATCGAAGACGAACTAAAGGCGACGCTGGGCTTTGACGCCCCGCGCATATGGATCAGCGCGACCCACACCCACGCAGCCCCCTCGCACATCTTCGGGCGGGAGGGGGCTTTGGACGAGCCCTACCTTTCATTTGTGCGCGTACAGGCGGTTTCTGCCGCCCGGGAGGCGCTGCAAAGCGCGGCTCCCTGCGAAGCGTACATCGCCGCCGGCGAGGTGCGCGGCATCGCCTCCCTGCGGGACGTGCCGCGGGAAAAAGCCGGGTTTTCGATGCCGCTTGCGGCGCTGAAATTCTGCGGCGAAAAGGACAAAGTGCTTGCGCGCTTTCAGTGCCACTGCACAGTGCTGGACGAGAAAAACCTGCTCGTCTCCGCCGACCTTGCGGGCGCGGCCAGACAGGCGCTGGGCACGGACGCCGTGCTTGTAAACGGCGCCTGCGCAGACCTTTCCACCCGCTTTACGCGCCTTAGCGCAACGCCAAAGGAGATTGCCCGCCTTGGCAGCGCGCTGGCGGACGCGATGCGGGGCTTGCGCTACCGGCATGCCGACCGGCGCTTTACGCGCTTTACGGCGCAAAAAGCAAGCGTCACGCTGCCCCAGAGTCAGATACTGACGGAAGCAGAAAAGGCGAAGCTGCGAAATGAGATCGCCGCAAAGCTCAGCTCCTGCCCGGACGAAGCTCAGCAGCGGGAGATGCGTTCCATCCTGGCGGTCCTGGATCGCCCACCCCGCGAAAGGGAGAATACGCGCACTGTCGACATCCACGCGGCGTATCTTCTTGGTATCGTGCTGATCGGCCTGCCCTTTGAAATGAACAGCGGGGACGCCGCACTTTTGGAGCGGGAAATGAGCCTTATCTGCAACAGGCCCGTGTATGTCATTTGCTATACCGGCGGCTACGACGGCTACCTGCCAAGCGGAAGACCCATAAGCGCCGACAGCAACTATCAGGACATCGCCTCCCCCTACGCGCCGGAAACGATCCCGTTTTTATATCATACCATCGAAATCATGGTCAGGACTCTGACCGGAAAGGGATTTAAATTGGATTGAATCATGAATAAGGAATATCTTGACAATCTTCGCCGCCTGCTGGACAGGCTGGAAAACACCCAGGAGGATACTCTCGACCGCGTATGCGAGCTCTGCGCAGACAAGGTGGCTAAGGGGGGCCTTATGTACTTCTTCGGCACGGGACACAGCCACATGATCTGCGAGGAGCCCTTCTACCGCGCGGGCGGTCTTGCCTGCGTCTACCCGATCTTGGAAACAGACCTTATGCTGCACGAGGGCGCGAGCAAGTCCAGCTTTTACGAGCGCATGCAGGATCTTGGCGCGGCGATCATCGATAATTCGCCCCTGGGCAGCGGGGACGTGCTGTTTTTGATCTCCAATTCCGGCAGGAACGCCGTGATCGTGGACGCGGCGCTGCGCGCAAAGCAAAAGGGCGCGACGACGGTAGCGATCACCTCCGTGAACCACTCCTCCTCCGTCAGCAGCCGCCACGCGGGCGGGAAGCGCCTGTTCGAGGTGTGCGACTATGTGCTGGATAACGGCGGCGTGCCGGGCGACGCGTCGGTAACGCTTTCCGGCCTTGAGCAGCCCATCGCCCCCACCTCCACCGTGATCGACGCCACCATCGTGAATCTCGTAAGCATCGGCACGGCCCAGCGCCTGCTTGCGCGCGGCATCACACCCCCGGTCTTTTTAAGCGCCAACACCGACAAGGGCGACAGCGCAAACAAGGGCATCATAGACGAATACAAGCGCCGCATCCCCATGCTGTAGAGGAGGGGTAACCATGAGCGCTTCAAAGAACAAAAAGAAGCAGACCTCCGCCCTTTGCGCCTGGATCCGGGAGCACCGAAAGGCCTCCTGGCTGATCGGCGCGTGCGCGGCGCTGCTCATCCTAATTTTGATCCTGAACGCCCTCGACCTGTTCTATTTTCTGGACGGGCGATTGCGCTACTTTAACGGCAAGGTCTACGGCACGCAGGAAAACGACATCGTCTCCCGCGTGGGCGCGGCCCGCGACAATCGCTTTTGCATAAGCGGCGTCTTCGACCCGTCCGCCGAGTACCCCATGGACGAACAGTTCTTCAGCTACATCGACAACAACCTCCACTGCTGGGCCTACAAAGACGACAGCGACAGCAGCATCTTTTTGATGACCGTGCAGGGCGGGCACCTAAGCGCAAAGGACCTGCACACGGCGCAAATCAGCGCCTACACCGAGGTGGACGAAAACGGCCAAAGCGTTCTTGGCGGCAAGGAGTTTACGGGCACGACCGCAAAGGGCATCCCCTACTACGGGCTTGCGCGCCCCGTGCAGCTGGAGCCCTACGACGAAGCCGGCAATTACTATCGCAGGCAGTGCTTTGTCTACCTCGACACCGTAGACGACGCCTGCGCGTGCGTGGGCGTGTTTGCCAAATCCGGCGATCCTGCGGTGCTGGCCAGCGACGAGGAGCTGATAGGCCGGGCGCTGGAATTTGCGGACCGCATCAGCCTTCCCAAATAATCCCCCGGCTTTTAGGCAAACGGTCTTATCCCTTCAAGGGAGATCGCAAGGCGCTTTCCCATAACACTTTCCAACAGCAGAAAGGATCGCTTTCATGAACATTCTCGTAATCGGCGTGTCGTTCAGCGATATCAAGGGCTTTCCCTTTGGCACATACGACCCCATCGGCACAAATCACGGGCGGGTCAGCATCACCCACGGAGGCGTGGCGCGAAATGTCGCCGAGGACATGGCGGTATTGGGGGCGCAGGTGCGCTTTCCCCTGATGCTTGGCACCGACCCCATCGAAACCGGCATCCGCCAGGCGCTGGAGATGGCAGGCGTGGACGTGAGCGACGAAGTGCGCGTCAAGGGCACCGGCTCCGGGCTGTGGCTTGCGGTGTTCAACGAAAAGGGCGAGCTGGCGGGCTCCGTATCGCAGATGCCGGAGGTCGCGCCGCTTGAGGAGATGCTGCGCGAAAAGGGAGAGCGCCTGGTCTCAGAGGCGGACGCCGTGGTGGTGGAGTTTGACACCAGCCCCTTTATCGCAAGCTACTGCTGCGAGCTTGCGCAAAAGCTGGGTAAGCCCGTCTACGCGATCGTTGGCAACATGAGCGTGATGCTGGCCCTTCCCGAGCTGGTCGCCAAGACGCGCTGCGCCATCATGAACGAGATCGAGGCCGGCAAGCTGTTTGATGCGGACATCTGCGGGATGACCGACGAGGAGGCCCTGGACTTTGTGCGCCGTCAGGCCGCGCAGCATGCCTACCGGGCCATCGTAGTGACGCGCGGGCCGAAGGGCAGCGTATGGGCGGACATCGAAAACGACGTGTGCGGCATCGTGCCGCGCATCAATTGCCGCGTGGTGGACACGACCGGCGCGGGCGACGCCTTTTTTTCCGCAGCGGTCCTGGCGCTTACGCGCGGAGACAGCGTGCAGACGGCCTGCGAAAAGGGCGCGCTACTGGCAAGCCGGGTCATCCAGACCGAGCAAAGCGCATGCCCGGCGGATTGCGCGGGAATGTTCCGCTCAAAATGAATCTTCGATTCATTTTGAGCGGAGGGTTATGGTGAACGGATAGGCTGTTTAGTCAAAACGTAGAATTGTTGGCGGATTGACAAGAGGTTAACAGTTTTTGCTGAAATCTCTGCGGAGATTTCCGGGCGCAAAAACTGCAAGGAAACGATTATTTGCTTCGGTCGTCTTCGCTTCGCTGCGCTCCCTACGCAAAAATCGCTGTCCTCGGGGCGGCAAAGCCGCCCCTGCGGATGAAAATTGGAGGGGTTGTGACCCCTCCAAACCACCCCGATTGAAGTTTGGAGAGGCGCAGCCCCTACAAAGTATACGGGGCTTTTGCATTTTGCAAAAGCCCCATTTTTTAATCGAAGATCTGCATGATAGCGCATTTCAGGTAGCGGGTTTCAGGGCTTGCGGGCAGCACGGGATGATCGTGTCCCTGCGAGCGCATTTCCACCAGGCGCACGCGCTTTTTCGCGTCGCGGGCGGCGATGTTGATCATGTCGATAAACTGCTGCTCGGACACGTGCTGGCTGCAGGAGCAGCTGACCAGATACCCGCCCTCCCGGGTGAGCTTCAGACCGCGCAAATTGATCTCCTTATAGCCCCTGAGCGCGCTTTCCACCTGCGCGCGGGTCTTGGTAAAGGCGGGGGGATCGAGGATCACCACGTCGAACTTTTCCTTCGCGTCGGTCAGCTCCCGCAGGTGGTCAAAGCAGTTGTGCGCTTCAAAGCGCACGTTTTCCAGCCCGTTCCTGCGGGCGTTTTCGCGCGCGACCTCAAGCGCCTCCTCCGAGATGTCCACGCCCAGCACTTCTTTTGCGCCGCCCCTTGCCGCGTGCAGGGCAAAGGAGCCGTTGTGGCAGAAGCAGTCCAGCACCCGCTGATCCTTTGACAGCTTCATGACCTCCAGCCGGTTTTCCTTTTGATCCAGGAAAAAGCCGGTCTTTTGCCCGTTCATCACGTCCACGGAAAACAGGATGCCGTTTTCGCGCATGTCCACGCGCTGGGGCACTTCGCCTGACAGCAGGCCCGTGGTCTGCTCAAGGCCCTCCAGCCTTCGCACCGGCACGTCGCTGCGCTCGTAAATGCCGCGCGGCGAAACGATCTCATTAAGCAGCTTTACAATGGTGTCCTTCCATCGTTCCATGCCCAGGGACAGGCACTGAAGCACCAGCACATCGCTGAACTTGTCTACGATGAGTCCCGGCATGAAATCGCTTTCGGAATAGATCAGGCGGCAGCTCTCCGGATCGCAGTGCTGCCTGCGGTAGGTCCAAGCCGTCTCGATGCGGCGGCGGAAAAACGCCTCGTTCACCGGCTCGTCCTTATAGGTCAGCATGCGCAGGGTGATCATGGAGTTGGGGTTGTAAAACGCCTTGCCAAGGAAGGTGCCCTTGTCGGAATGCACCTCCACCACGTTTCCGGGCTGCACGCCCGCTTCCGCGTTTTCGATATCGGAGGAAAACACCCAGGGGTGGCCGCTGCGCACGCGGCTTTCGCGGGTGTGCTTGAGGGTGATCTTGTACATACAAAAACCTTTCTTAGAAGTCGGGAGCCAGGAGGCGGCGGCAAAAAAGCGCGGAGGAGCGCCCGATATACCGGGGCCTCATGCAGCTTTTTCGCCCGCTTTATCCAAAGCCTTTGCCTTCCGGCTCCCGCTTTGCCTTTTTGTTCTATATTTCGATATCCATTTCCAGCCTGTAGGTGCCGGGCTTGATCGTGTATTTTTCGTCCTGCTGCGTGCTCCAGGCCATGCAGCCGCCGATGCCGGCGTGCGCCGCGTCGGTGTGCACGATGATCTGGGGCCGGCGGGCGAGCTCGTGCTCGTGCATGGCCTGACGGATGTCGCTTACCGTGTAGTGATGCGCGTCAAAGTGCATGGGCGCGCCGCAGTGCAAGCCCACATAGGCCCCGTCCGGAGCGCTGAAACGCACGCGGCGCACCTGCTCCCTGCCGCCGTTTTCCGCCGGGGGCGTAAAGGGGAAGTGCATGTCGCTCACGCTGTCGGTGTACAGGCCCATCAGCGCGCTTTCGCGGCGGTCTGGGTAGCTTTCGCCCGGGCCGAGGCCGAACCATTCCACGGTTTCAAAGTCCTCCGGCAGCGTCCAGGTAAGCCCCAGGCGCTCCACGCATTCGATGCCGCTCAGGCGGAAGATGCTCTCCAGATGGATGTGCCCGTCGCCGGAGACAAGCATGCTGAGATTCACGTCCAGCGCCGCGCCCTCAACGCTTCGGGAGGACAGGCGGCTGATGCGCTCGATGCGCACTGTGCCGTCCGACTGGGACAGGGCATTTATGGACACCAGTCTGCGCACGCAGTTTTCCGGCTCGAAGGCCGCGAACTGCTCGTACTTTCCCCAGCCGGGCTGGGCGTTCAGGCCGCTTAAGCCGCGCGTTGCGCATTCGCTGAGGCCGCTTAGCATGTGCTCCCTGCCGTGGCGGGTCATGCTCACGATGCAGCCGGAGGACTTTAAGATCTCCAGCGAGAAATCCTCGCCCCGCACGGTGATAAAGCCGTGGGAATCGTCCAGCGCCGCCTGCACGCTGCGCTCCCTGCGCCAGGCTGAGGGCATGGCCTCCAGCTCGAACTGCTGGGTAAAGCTCTCCTGCGCGGGATTCGTGATCTCAAGATCGATATAGGCTACCTCGCCCGGCGCGCTCACGGGGCCCGCCGTAAAGACAGCCTCGCTCATGGGTGCGATCTCCGGCAGCGGCATTTCGCCAGTAGAGACCGCTTCGCCGTCCGCATAGGCGGTCCAGGTGAGCCTGAGCCCCCGCGCGGGCAGGGTCATATAGCGGTTTTTGAGCACGTACTCGTTTTTATTCCTGCGCTCGACAAAGACCGGGCGGTAGATGTAGGCAAGCTCCACCCCGGCGGGCTTTACCGTAAGCTCGTGGGTCACGATGCCGTTTGCGCACATGAAACGCGGCTCGAAGGGCTCGGTGATGCTCTCGAAAAAGTCGCCGCCGTAGCCGGGGAAGCGCTCGCCGTTTTCGTCGGTCTGCCACAGCACCTTGTCCTGAAAGTCCCACACAAAGCCGCCCTGGAAGCGCTCGTAGCGCTCCGTGAGATAGCGGAAGTAGTTCAGCCCGCCGCCGGAATTCAGGATCTGGTAGGCGTACTCGCACAGGATCACGGGGCGCGCGTCTGCGGCGTCTGCCAGCAGCGCCTCGATGCGTTCAATGGACGGATACATGGGGCAGCGGATGTCGCTGATCTCCTTACCCGGCGCGCCGCTTTCGTACTGCACGGGGCGGGTGCCGTCGTAGGCCCGAAGCCAGCCGGCCATCGCCGCGTGGTTGGGGCCGACGCCGCTTTCATTGCCGAGCGACCAGATGATGATGGAGGGGTGATTTTTGTGGATCTGCGCCATGCGCCTTGCCCGCACCAAAAAGCACTCCGCCCATTCGGGGTTGTTGGTGAGCAGCGCGCCGCTGCCGTGGGTCTCAAGGTTGGTTTCGCAAACCACCATCAGGCCCATTTCGTCGCACAGGTCGTAAAAGTACGGATCGTCCGGATAATGGCAGGTGCGCACGGCGTTGATGCCCATCTGCTTCATCAAAAGGACTTCCTTTTTCATCTGCTCGCGGGGCACGTATCTGCCGCTGCTTACGCAGTGCTCGTGGCGGTTCACGCCCCGGATCAGCGCGCGCACGCCGTTTAGCAGCAGTACGCCGTTTTTGATCTCCACCGTTCTGAAGCCAAAATACACCCTTTCCCGGTCGGCCGCGTCCCCGCTTGTGGGATCGAGCAGCGCAAGATGGATGCGGTAGAGGTTTGGCGTCTCGCAACTCCAAAGGCGGGGCTCGGGAATGTTTATGTCAAACAGCGCGTGCCCGGGCAGGGGGCTTTTGGGATCGTGCAGGGAGGGCGTTTTTGCGGAAGGGGCCCTCTTTTCTTTATAAACGATGTTGCCGTCCGGGTCGTAGATGTGCAGGCGCACCAGCGTATCCGCATAGCCGCTTACCCGCGTTACGCTAACGTCCACCGTGAGATGGCCGTACATGTCCGCCCGAACGAACGCGTCCTCGATGTGGATGCGGGGCTTTGCAAACAGCGTGACCGGGCGGAATACGCCGGACAGATGCCAGTAGTCCTGATCCTCAAGGTAGGTGGCGTCGGTATAGCGCATCACCTGCAAGGTGATCTGGTTGGTGCCGGCGTAGGTAAAGCGCGTAACGTCAAACTCGCATGCAAGCTTGCTGTCCTGAGAGTAGCCCACGGGCTGGCCGTTCACCCAGACGTAAAAGCCGCACTCCACGCCCTCAAAGTGCAGGATCAGGCGTTTGCCCACGAAGTGCTCCGGCAGGGTGAACTCCCTTCTGTACAGGCCCGTGGGGTTTTTGTCCGGCAGGCCCGGCGGATTCAGGCGCGCGCCGTAATCAGCCTCCTGCGCAAAGCCCGGAGTGATCAAGTGCGCGCCGGGTTCGTCGGTAAAGGGGTAGGCCCAGTTGGTGTAGATGGGCTCGCCCTCCCCCTGCAGTTCCCAGTTGCCGGGCACGCTGATCTCGCGCCAGCCTTCGTCGTTGTAATCGGGCAGGTAGAAGCCGGCGGGCAGAAGCGAGGGATGCTCGCACAGCATGAAGCGCCACGCGCCATCCAGACTCATCGCGTAAGAATTGCCCCAGGGCGAGTGCGCCGGCAAACGATTGATCGACTGCACCTCTACGTTCTGCCATTCAGGTCTGGTGTGGAAATTCATTTACGCATCCTCCTTCGCCTTCACTTGATATTCACTTGTCCGCAATACCCATCTGCTTTAGATCCCGTCCCAGGGAGCAGATCATATCCTTAAGCCCGTAGCGGGGCTTCCAGCCGAGGCTTTTAAGGTGCCCGTTGTCCATCACAAAGGACGTATCCTGCGCGTAGGGCAGGCTGTCCGCGCCAAGATTCTGGCAAACGACCTGGCTTTGTCCGCCGCTTAAAAGCGCTGAGATCCTCTGCGCCAGCTGCTTGATCGTTACGGCGCAGTCGTCCCCGCAGGCGTTGTAGCTTGCGCCTGCTGCACCCTTTTGCATAAGGCACAAAATCGCGCTTACGGCGTCTGCAAGGTGCAAATAGTTGCCAAGGGACGCGCCGGAGGTTTTTAATACGATGTCCTCGCCCCTTAAGGCGCTTAAGGCAAATTGCATATACGCCCGCCCGTCGCCTGGGCGCACCCCCGCGCCGAAGGTCTGGGCAAGGCGCAGGCTGCAGGCTTCAAGGCCGTATTCCGCTGCGCAGCACAAACACGCGTGCTCCAAAAAGCGCTTGGCCGCAGGATAGCAGGAGCGGGGCTTTTCAAGATCCAGAAAACCAAGCTCCCTTTCGGAAACGACGCCCTGCTGCACCCCGTATACCTCCATGGAGGACAGGTAGACGTAGCGCTTCACCTGCTTTTTTCGCGCAAGTCGCATAAGATTCAGCCCCGCAAGCGCCATGCCTTCCAGGGTGGAGGCTGGCTTATCCACAAATTCGCGGGAGCTTGTGGGCGCGGCCGCGTGCACGATGTAGTCCACGTCCCCGGAAAGGTCGATCTCCTTCGTCAGATCCATTTCCAGGACCGCCGCAGCGTCCTTTGATATGCCGCGCAGGGCATTTTTTGCGCGCTCCAAGTCCCTGACCGGCAAGATCAATTTAAGCTCAAGCTTCCGTTCCCTGTTCAAAAGGCAGAGGGTCCTTGCCAGCGCGCCGCCCAGCATGCCGGTAGCGCCGGTGATCAGCACGCTTGCCCCGCGCAAAAATGCCGCGTCCTGACAGGCGTCCGCCGCGCTTTGGATCACGCGGGAATATTCCTCCCGCCCGGGGCACTCGGGTAGTACGCTCATAGGCCGAAGATCTGGGAATTCTCCCGCGCGTCCATGATCGCCCGGGCCATGTAATAATCGGAGGCCGTGGTGATTTTGATGTTCTCGGCGGGGCCGTTTACGGTGTAGAGGGTGTGCCCGTAGTGACGCATCAGGGTCGCCGAATCGATGGCGTCCGTATAGCCCTCCGCCTGTGCCTTCAGATGTGCGCCGTAGATGTCGTTCAGAAAGAAGCACTGGGGCGCGCGCACCAGCCGCGCCCGGCTGCGGTCGATGACCTCGCTGATGTTGTCGCCCCCGTCCGTGGTCATGATGGTCTCGATGGCATTGGTCACGGTGATGGCGTTGCCGTACGTTCTTGCGCAGTCGATGCAGTCGTTTATCAGTGTTTGATTGATCAGCGGGCGCACGCCGTCGTGGATCATCACAAGCGTGTCGCGGGTGTTGTGCTGGCTTTCGTACAGGGCGCGAAGGCCGTTAAAGATGCTCTCCTGCCCCGTCGCGCCGCCCGGCACGATCATACTGATCTTGCTGATGTCGTAGCGCGCGGCCAAGAGGCGCAGCTCGTCTATTTTATCCTTCAGGCACACCACGCAAATGCTGTCCGTGCGCTCGTTCAATTGAAAATACTCCAGCGTATGGATGATGACGGGTTTCCCGGACAGGATCAGAAACTGCTTGGGAATGGCCCCGCTGGACAGCCTGCGTCCGGTGCCCCCCGCAAAGATCAAAGCAACGTTCTTCATGCCGTCCTCCCATCGTGCCAAGCGACATTTTGTCCAAACGATCTTATATAGAATTTATTATACAGGAAAGAGAGGCAAAAAACAAGCGCCGCAGCGCGCAAATTTGCGTTTTTCGCTTTGAAACGCAAAATCGCGGGGTCATCCCGCCGCGCAGGACAAAGCCCATGCCGACACCGAAAGGCTCCATCCCATCCCCCGCCGCGCGGTTTGCAGGCCCTGCGCCCCCGCCACGCCCATTAAATGAATAACGCCGCCTCTCCAATTGCATACCAGCGCCGGAATACTGTATAAAAGCGCTCAAACTGCATAAATTCCGTTTTCCTTCCGGCAAATAAAAATAAACACAGCGATTACTTGAGGTGCATTGACAGGGCGAGGCCCTGCGCATATAATTTTTCCTTGTGAATTTGTATTAAAGGGTGGTGCAGGATATGGATAATAACGAGCGCAGAGTCGGCACGGTGTCGCGCGGCATTCGCTGCCCCATTATTCGGGAGGGCGACGATCTGGCCAAAATCGTAACGGACAGCGTGCTTGAGGCCGCAAAGTGCGAGGGCTTTTCGCTGCGCGACCGGGACGTTATCGCAGTTACCGAGTCTGTCGTTGCGCGAAGCCAGGGCAACTACGCAAGCGTAGCGCAGATCGCAAAAGACGTAAAGCGCAAAACCGGCGGCGAGACCGTGGGCGTGATCTTCCCCATTCTCAGCCGCAACCGCTTTGCCATCTGCCTTCGCGGCATCGCCATGGGCGTCAAAAAAATCGTGCTGATGCTCTCCTACCCCTCCGATGAAGTGGGCAACGAGCTGGTAAGTCTGGACAAGCTGGACGAAGCGGGCATCGACCCCTACACTGACCTTTTGGATCTTGAAAAATACCGCGCGCTGTTTGGCGAAAACAAACATCCCTTCACGGGCGTGGATTACGTGTCCTACTATCAGGAGCTGATCACCTCCTGCGGGGCCGAGGCCGAGATCATCTTTGCAAACAACCCCCGCCGCATCCTGGAGTACACCGACACGGTCATCACCTGCGACATCCACACCCGCAAGCGCACCAAGCGCCTTTTGAGGGACGCGCGCGCAAGGATCGTGCTGGGCCTTGACGATATTCTGACCAGCCCCGTGGACGGCTCCGGCTGCAACGAGCTGTACGGCCTGCTTGGCTCCAACAAGGCCACCGAGGACAAAATAAAGCTCTTCCCCCAAAACGCGCAGCCCCTCGTGGAGGACGTGCAAAAGCGCATTCTGGAAGCCACCGGCAAGTGCGTCGAGGTCATGGTCTACGGCGACGGCGCGTTCAAGGATCCCCAGGGCAAGATCTGGGAGCTAGCCGACCCCGTGGTCTCCCCCGCCTACACCGAAGGGCTCAAGGGCACGCCCAACGAATTGAAGCTCAAGTACCTTGCGGACAACGAGTTTGCTTCCCTCTCCGGCGAGGCGCTCAAAAACGCCATCAGCGAATCCATCCGCAAAAAGGACGCCAACCTCAAGGGCAGCATGGCCTCCGAGGGCACCACGCCCCGCCAACTGACCGACCTGATCGGCTCGCTGTGCGACCTCACCAGCGGTTCCGGCGACAAGGGCACCCCCGTGGTGCTGGTGCAGGGCTACTTTGACAACTACACGACCTGATCCCAAGGAGCGCAGCATGAACGAAGCATTGCAAAACCTGCTCACGAGAAGATCGTGCAGGGCCTATAAGCAAGAGCAGATCACAAAGGAACAGCTTAGCGCGATCCTGGAGGCCGGAACCTACGCTCCCACCGGCATGGGCCGCCAGTCTCCCCTGATCGTGGCGATCCAAAGCCCCGAGGTGCTGTCCAGAGTGGAGCGCTTAAACGCCGCCGCCATGGGAAACCCCGACGCCCATCCCTTCTACGGCGCGCCCACCGTAGTAGTGGTATTTGAAAACGCAGACAGCCCCCTTGGAAAGTCCGACGCCAATTTAGTGCTTGGGAACCTCCTGAACGCCGCAAACGCCGTGGGCGTGGACTCCTGCTACATCTGGCGCGCAAAGGAAGCCTTTGAGACCGAAGAGGGCAAGGCCCTGAAGGCGGCCTGGGGCATCCCCGAAAACTATATAGGCGCAGGCAACGTCATCCTGGGCTACGGCCTAAGCGAAGGCAAGCGCCCCGCCGCACCCAGAAAAGCAGACTACATAAAAATCATCTGACCTTATAAAAGCTTTAGGCTCCCTCCAAAGCCGCCCGCTCCCGGGCGGCTTTTTCAGTCCTCCCCGCCCTGCCCGTCCTCCATCCCCCACACAAAACCAGCCGACCGCCCGCAAGACTCTCCTTGCAAACGGTCGGCTTTCCTTGTCTCTATGGCTAACAGCTAATAGCTAATAGCTAACAGCTAATAGCTATCACCCCTCAAGCTGCCTGCATTCCTCAAGCAGCTTGATGATCGGCAGCTCCTGGGGGCAGGCGGCTTCGCACTGGCCGCATTTGAGGCACTGGCTGGCCTTGCCCTTTCCCTGGGTGGCGATGGCGTATTCCCGTTTGGTCCTGAACTCCGGGCTGCCCTTTTTGCGGTTGGAAACGGTAAAGATGTCGGGGATCGGGATCTGCATGGGGCAGCCCTTCACGCAGTAGCGGCAGCCCGTGCAGGGGATGGATTTGTCCCCCGCGAAGGCCTGCTGGGCGCGGGCGATGAGCGCCTGCTCCTGCTCGTTTAAGGGCTTAAGAGGGCTAAAGGTCTTAAGGTTATCCTCCATTTGCGCAAGGCTGCTCATGCCGCTAAGCACAGTGATGATGTTATCGAGGCTTGCCGCGTATCTGAGCGCCCAGCTTGCGTAGGATACGGGCGCGCCGTATTCGTCAAACAGCTTTTTGACCGCGCCGATGGGATCGGCCAATATGCCGCCCTTTACCGGCTCCATGATGGTGACGGGCTTATTGTGCGCGCGGCAGATCTCCCAGTTGCGCCTTGCGGCCACGCCCGGGTTTTCCCAGTCGGCGTAGTTGATCTGCAATTGCACAAGATCCACCTCCGGGTGCTTTGTGAGCAGCTCCTCCAACAGCTCCGGATCCGCGTGGAATGAAAAGCCCCAGTGCTTGATCAGGCCCTTTTCCTTTTGCTCCTGCACGAAATCCCAGATGTGGTATTCGTCGTACTTTTTGTAATTGTTGCGCTGCAGCGCGTGCAAAAGATAAAAGTCGAAGTAGCCCGCCTGCGTGCGCTCGAGGCTGGTATAAAACTGCTGCTTTGCGCTTTGCTCGTCGCTGCACTGCATCCAGGCGTTCAGCTTGGTGCAGACGGTGTAGCTGCTTCTTGGATGGCGCTTTACCACCGCCTCGCGGAAGGCCGCCTCGCTTTGGCCGTTGTCGTACACGTAAGCGGTATCAAAGTAGGTGCCGCCGGCGGCGATAAAGCGGTCCGCCATCGCCGAAACCTGCTCTACGTCTATCGTGCCGTCCGGGTTTTTGGGCAGGCGCATCAGGCCAAAGCCCAGCTTGAAGATGTCTTTCCCCAGGTACTCGCTCATGGATCGCCTCCCGCGCCGTGGCTACTTCTTTGCAAGCTTGTTGGTGTCCAGGGTGTCTTTGAACACCACAAAGCGCTGGTACAAAAATTCGGTTACAAAGTTGATCAGCATCGTGCCGATCTGAACGACGTAGTTGTTCACCAGCGGTTCGCTTGAGGCGGCCGCGCCGGTAAACGGGTTTTCGCCGGTCAGGGCCGCCGTCCACCAGGTGCTAAGGGGCGTGAACACCACGTAGTACAACAGCACCAGCAGCATCGGCCTTCGCAGATCGTCCGCGGAGTGGAAGGTATACCTGCGGTTGATCGTAAAATTCCACAGCACGGACAGGATCAGACTAACCAGGTACGCAAGCCACGGCGCCCAGTGGAACAGCTCGTAAAACAGGGTGTAGCTGCCGATCTGGATCAGCCCCGCTGAGGCCGCGACCAGGGCGTATTTGATGGTTCTGAGCAGCTCCTTTTTCATTTCGCCGCCTCGTCCCGGGGCATAAGCTCGGTAAGCATCAGGAAGGTAAGGCCCTGCCCGTAGGCGGTCGGAGACACGCCCACGTCCTTATAGTACTGGAAGTCGTGCCCCATGCCGGTGCCGCGGCTTACGCCCTGCACCGAGCCGTTTTCGTCGATTTTGTCGATGACCGCGTTTGCGGCAAGATCCGCCATTTCCTTATACTTGTCCTCTGTCAGCCAGCCAAGCCGCAGTCCCTTCAATACGCCGTAGGCGATGCCCGCGGTGGCGCTGGTTTCGCTGTAGGTCTCTTCGACGTTGATGAGGGTGGTGTACAGGCCGTTTACCCGCTGCAGCTTCCAAAGCGCCAGCACCTGATCCTGCCAGGCGGATTTGATCAGGCGCATGGAGGCGTCGTCCTCCCCCACGATGTCGTACAATTCCACCGCCGCCACCGTGAACCATGCGTTGCCCCGCGCCCAGAAGGCGCCGGCGAAGTTGTTGCGCCCGTCGAAGGTCCAGCCGTGGTAGAAAAGGCCCACCTTCACGTTTTGCAGATAGCGGATGTGGATGAGGAACTGGTACTTGGCTTCCTCCACCAGGTCCCTGCGCTTTAGCACCATGCCGGCCTTGGCCAAAAACAGGCACACCATCACCAGGGTATCGTCCCAAAGCTGCTGATAGTGCTTGTTCCATACCGTGCAGTGCTGCAGTCCCCCGTACTCCGTCCTGGGCATCTCGTTCATCACCCAGTCGATCCAGCTGTTGATTTCCGCAAGGTAGGCTTCGTCGTGGGTCTCCTCGTACAGGCAGGTGAGCGCCAGCGCGGGGGCGACGGAGTTCACGTTCCTGTGCGGCTTTTCCGTGCGGGAGAGCATGTCGCCGTACCAGCTTTTGAGATAATCAAGCGCGTCCTTGCTGCCGCTTTGCTGCCAGGTTTTGTAGATGCCGTAGAGCGCGACGCCCGTAGGCCAGTCCCACTCGTTCATGTTGAGGGTGGCGTTGTTCGGGTCGCTGCCCGGATTTTTGATGACCGCAAGCACGCGGTCTGCAAGCGCATGATAATTCATAAGGCGTCCTTTCTGTCGGATGGTTTTTGTTATTGCCACGGCACGCTTCGGGCTACGCTGATGCAGCGGAACTCGTTGTACATGCCCGGGATGTCGCCCTCCACGCGTGGGCGCACGGCGCAGTAATAGTGGTACAGCGCGCCGTTATGCCAGATCACGCAGGGCTTGTGCGCGTATTTGGAATCCAGCGTGCCCGGCCGCCCGATGGTGAGGATGGGCGCGGGAAACTTTTGCCAGTGGTACAGATCCTGGCTGACCGCCACGCCGTCGCAGGCGGAGAGCTCGCCAAGGCCGTAGTAGAACATGACCCACTGCTTT
>CADBNW010000105.1 GCA_902796025.1 uncultured Eubacteriales bacterium | reverse complement strand
GTTCACCGTGATGTTGGCGGCCTCCAGCAGGTTTTCCATCTGCTTGCCGGTCATTTCGCGGTTCAAAAGGCTGATCAGCATCAGGTGGTTGTCGGTGCCGCCGCTTACCAGATCGACGCCGCGCTGCAAAAGCCTTGCGGCAAGGGCCTTGCTGTTGTTTACGATGCCCTGCTGATAGGTTTTGAATTCGGGGCTCAGGGCCTCCTTGAAGCAGGCGGCCTTGCCCGCGATGATGTGCATCAGAGGCCCGCCCTGGGTGCCGGGGAAAACCGCCTTGTCGATGGCCTTTGCGTACTGCTCGCGGCAAAGGATCATGCCGCCTCTGGGGCCGCGCAGGGTCTTGTGGGTGGTGGTGGTGACCACGTCCGCGTATGGCACGGGGTTCACGTGCAGGCCCGCCGCAACGAGGCCGGCGATGTGCGCCATGTCCACCATCAAAAGCGCGCCGCACTCGCGGGCGATGTCGCCAAAGCGCGCAAAGTCGATCTCGCGGGGGTACGCGCTGGCCCCGGCCACGATCAGCCTGGGACGGTTTTCCAGCGCGAGGCGGCGCACTTCATCGTAATCGATGCGGCCGTCCTCGGGCGATACGCCATAGGAGACGAAGTTGTAATAGCTGCCGGAGAGGTTTGCCTGACTTCCGTGGGTCAGGTGTCCGCCGTTGTCAAGGCTCATGCCAAGCACGGTGTCGCCGGGCTTCAAAAGAGCAAAATACACTGCCAGGTTAGCCTGCGCGCCCGCGTGGGGCTGCACGTTTGCGTGCTCGGCCCCAAACAGCTCGCAGGCGCGCTTTCTTGCAAGCTCCTCCACGACGTCCACGCACTCGCAGCCGCCGTAATAGCGTTTGCCGGGGTAGCCCTCGGCATATTTGTTTGTAAGCACGCTGCCCATCGCCTGCATCACAGCGGGGCTTACGTAGTTCTCGGAGGCAATAAGCTCGATGTTCTGCCTTTGGCGCGTAAGCTCTGCGTCCATTGCGTTTGCGAGCTCCGGATCCAGGGCGCGGATGATGTCGGTGTTCACGGCAGTGGTGCTCCTTTTTTATTTTTTTGTTTAGAAGTCCAGGCGCTGCTCGATCCACGCGGGCAACTCGTTTATATCAACAAGCTCCTGCGCCATAGAGTCGCGCTCGCGCACGGTGACCTTGTTGGTTTCGAGGGTATCGAAGTCCACCGTAACGCAGAAGGGCGTGCCCGCCTCGTCCTGGCGGCGGTAGCGCTTGCCGATGGAGCCGGTTTCGTCGTATTCGCACATGAAGCGCTTGGCCAGCATCCCGTAGACCTCGCGCGCCTTGTCGCCCAGCTTGTTTTTCTGCAGCGGCAGCACCGCGCACTTGATGGGCGCAAGCGCCGGATGCAGATGCAGCACGGTCCTTACGTCGCCGTCCTTTAGCTCCTCCTCTTCGTAGGCGTTGCACAGGAAGGCCAGCACCGCGCGGTCCACGCCCAGCGAGGGCTCCACGCAGTAGGGAATAAACTTTTCGCCCGTGGTGGGATCCATGTATTCCATGCTCTTGCCGGAGTGCTCCTGGTGCTGCTTAAGGTCGTAGTCCGTTCTGTCCGCGACGCCCCAAAGCTCGCCCCAGCCGAAGGGGAAGAGGAACTCAAAGTCCGTGGTGGCCTTGGAGTAGAAGGCCAGCTTGTCCTTTTCGTGATCGCGCAGGCGCAGGTTCTCGGGCTTGATGCCAAGGCTCAATAGCCAATCGCGGCAGAAGGAGCGCCAATACTCGAACCACTCAAGATCCGTGCCGGGCACGCAGAAGAACTCCAGCTCCATCTGCTCAAATTCGCGCACGCGGAAAATGAAGTTGCCGGGCGTGATCTCGTTGCGGAAGGATTTGCCGATCTGCGCGATGCCCGCGGGCAGCTTTTTGCGGGTGGTGCGCATGACGTTATTGAAGTTTACAAAGATGCCCTGCGCGGTTTCCGGGCGCAGGTAGAGCTCCGCCGCGCTGTCCTCGTTTACGCCCTGATGGGTCTTGAACATGAGGTTGAACTGCCGAATGCCGGTAAAATCCGTTTTGCCGCACACCGGGCAGGGGATCGCGTGATCGCGGATATAGCTTTCAAGCTCCGCGTTGGACCAGCCGTCGCCGGTCTCCTTGCCTTCGGTAAAGTCCTCGATCAGCTTGTCCGCGCGGAAGCGC
>CADBNW010000104.1 GCA_902796025.1 uncultured Eubacteriales bacterium | reverse complement strand
GTTCGGCTCAAACCTTGCAAACGTCCTGCGAAGGCTTGAACGCATCTGCGCGTTTTACGGCGCGCATCCCACCTACATCTGCTGCTCGGCCACCATCAAAAACCCGGGCGAGCTTGCGCAGACGATGACAGGCCGCCCCATGCGGGTGATCGACAAAAGCGGCGCGCCAAGCGGCAAAAAGCACGTCATTTTCTACAATCCCCCCGTGGTCAACCGGCAGCTCGGCATCCGCGCGGGCAGCATACCGGAGACCCGCCGCATCTGCGAACGGCTGATCAAAAACAAGATCAAAAGCATCGTCTTTGGGCGCTCCCGGCTGGTAGTGGAGGTGCTGACGCGCTACATGAAGGACATGGTGCGCGATCCCCTTGGAAACGCCGGGCGCGTTCGCGGCTATAGGGGCGGCTATCTGCCTACCCAGCGGCGCGAGATCGAGCGGGAGCTGCGCGCGGGCAGCGTGGACATGGTGGTTTCCACAAACGCGCTGGAGCTTGGCATAGACATCGGCCAGCTGGATTGCTGCGTCATGTGCGGCTATCCCGGCACCATCGCCTCCACCCGCCAGCAGGCGGGCCGGGCGGGGCGCAGAAAGGGCGAAAGCCTCACCATCCTGGTGGCCAGTTCCAATCCCCTGGATCAGTACATCATCAACCATCCGGACTACTATTTCGACCAGAGCCCGGAAATGGCGTTTATCAATCCGGACAATCTGTACATCCTTTTGAACCACCTGAAGTGCGCCGCCTACGAGCTGCCCTTTTCCGAGGGCGAGAAGTTTGGCAACGTCCAGGAAACGGGCGAGCTGCTGAACTATCTTGGCGAACAGAACATCCTGCACAGCGTGTCCGGCAAGTGGTACTGGATGGCGGAGGAGTTTCCCCAGGCGGGCATCAACCTGCGAAGCGCAAGCGACCAGAACTTCGTCATCATCGACATCACCGACCCCAAGCGCCACCGCGTGGTGGGCGAGATGGACCGCTTCACCGTGCCCATGCTTTTGCACAAGTTTGCCATCTACATGCACGAGGGGCAGCAGTATCAGGTGGAGGATCTGGACTTTGACGACAAAAAGGCCTACATCCGCAGAGTGGACGTGGGCTACTATACCGACGCGGACCTCACCACCAGCCTCAAGGTGCTGGACGAATTTGACAGCGAGCCGCTGGGGCTTTTGGAGCGCCACCGGGGCGAGGTGCTGGTAAGCTCCATCGTTACGGTGTTCAAAAAGATCCGCTTCGACACCCACGAAAACCTGGGCTGGGGCCCCGTCACATTGCCCGAGCTGGAAATGCAGACCACCGCCTGCTGGTGGACGCTGCCGGAGGGGATGGAGGAAAAGTACGGCAAGGACGAGTTCAAAAACGCGATGGTCGCGCTGAGCTACCTTTTGCGCCACATCGCGCCCATGTTTTTGATGTGCGCCGTCACGGACATCAGCGTCGTCTACCACGTAAAGGACAGCTTCACCGACCGCCCCACCCTCTACCTTTACGACCACATCCCGGGCGGCATCGGCTTAAGCGACAAGGTGTACGACATGAACGAAATGCTCTTCAAAGAGGCCCTGCGCATGCTGAACGCCTGCCCCTGCACCGACGGCTGCCCCGCCTGCACGGGCGCCGGCAGCGAGGGCAGCAAGCACGTGCTTATGATGGTGCTTGGCGAACTGACCAAAGAGCAGTAGAATTTCGACCGAAAAACCGGGTAAAATGGGTGAAATTACACCGAAAATTCGGTCTGAATGGTGAAAATCCGCTTTTTTCGGTGAATTTTCACCGAAATTCCGCTCTGACCGAGATTTTCTGCCCTTATATCTCGCTTTGAATGTTCCATCGAACAAACAAATATTGCTATCCACCCAGTCCAAAGGAGGAAAAACGCCAATGAAAATTACCCTGAATCCCGATGCCGAAGTTGTAAAGACCATCAAGGAGGGCCTCAAGGCCAAGGACGGCTACTGCCCCTGCCGCCTGGAGCGCACGCCCGACACAAAGTGCATGTGCAAGGAATTCCGCGATCAGATCGCCGATCCCGACTACGAGGGCTTTTGCCACTGCATGCTGTACTACAAGGAAAAATAGAAAAAAGCTTTCCTGTCTGAAAATGGCAGGGTGGCGCGGTTCAGTCCGCGTTGCCCTGCTTTTTATGGTTGTTGAAAACCGAGAAGGATGTACACAGGTTGAATAAACTCGGTGATCTATGCTATACTGTGGCCGAAAGTCGGCGGCGTCCAGCCGGATAGATACGAGCCGTTACTTTTATCGCTGAAAAACACAGGGCGGTGTAAGTATGGAGAAAAACACATCCACCATTCGATACGACAAGCTCGTCCGCGACCGCATTCCCGAGATCATTGTATCCAGCGGGAAGCGCTGCGTTTGGTCCACCCTCCCGGAGGGGGAATACCTTGCAAAGCTCGATGAAAAGCTGAACGAGGAACTTATGGAGTACCAGCAAAGCAAGTCCATGGAGGAGCTTGCGGACCTTCTTGAGGTCGTCCGGGCCGTCGCTCTTGCGCGCGGAAGCTCCATCGAGGAGGTGGAAGCCCTCCGCCGGGACAAGGCGGCAAAGCGCGGCGGGTTTGCAAAGAGGATCCTGCTTAAGGAAGTAAGCGCGGAATAACGCCTTGGCGCTACAGCCTTGCGACCCCGCTTTCCCGCGCGGCCTCAGCTGCGGCCTTGGCCACGGCGGGCCCCACACGCTTATCGAAGGCGAGGGGAAGGATGTAGTCTGCGCTCAGGCCGTCCTCAGCGGCCAGGGCGCTCAGCGCAAAGGAGGCGGCGCGCTTCATCTCTTCGTTTATGTCCCTTGCGCGCACGTCCAGCGCGCCCCGGAACAGGCCGGGAAAGGCCAGTACGTTGTTGATCTGGTTTGGATGGTCGCTGCGCCCCGTGCCTACGATCAGGGCGCCTGCCTCCTTTGCCTCCTCGGGCTCGATCTCCGGAACGGGGTTCGCCATCGGAAAGACGATGGCTCCCTTGGCCATGGAGGCGATCATTTCCTTGCTTACGATGTGCGGCGCGCTGACGCCGATAAACACGTCCGCGCCCTTCATGGCGTCCGCAAGGCCGCCTTTGAAGTTTTCCGGGTTTGTGAGGCGCGCTATCTCCGCCTGCGCGGGATTCATCTGCGCGCCGCTGCAGAGGATGCCGCACTTATCCACCATTTTCAGGTGCCTTATGCCAAGGCCCATCAGGTGCCTGCCGATCGCGATGCCCGCGGAGCCCGCGCCGTTTATGACGACGCTGGCCTTTTCCATCTTCTTTCCCGCGACCTTCAGGGCGTTGATCAGCGCCGCACCCACCACAATGGCGGTGCCGTGCTGGTCGTCGTGGAATACGGGGATGTCGCACAGCTCTTTCAGCTTCCTTTCGATCTCAAAGCAGCGGGGCGCTGCGATGTCCTCAAGGTTTATGCCGCCAAAGCTTCCGCTGATCAGATAGACCGTGCGCACAAATTCGTCCACGTCCTTGCTGCGAACGCACAGGGGAAACGCGTCCACCCCGCCAAAGGCCTTGAACAGCGCGCACTTGCCCTCCATAACGGGCATGCCCGCCTCCGGCCCGATGTCGCCAAGGCCCAGCACCGCCGTTCCGTCTGTGATCACCGCGACCAGATTGTGCCGTCTGGTCAGCTCGAAGGATCTGCTGTAATCCTTTTGTATCTCAAGACAGGGCTGCGCGACGCCCGGCGTGTACGCCAGGGACAATTCCTCCCTGTTTGTCACCGGCACCCGCGAAACCACTTCGATCTTCCCCTGCCACTGCTCGTGCAGGCGCAGGGACTCCTTGGCATAATCCATCGCGCATCCTCCTTGCGGCTTCTAAAGCAACTTTTGATAAGCCAGTATAGCATAAACGCAAGGCGCGCACAAGCGCGAAAACGCGAAGGCCGCGCCGCGCAAAAAAATATTTTTTACTGTTGCATAACGAAAGCCAATGTGATAAAATGGTCACAGAGTTTAATGGGAGCTTTCCCTGTACATAGAGGCTGATAAAATGTTTATAGGCTATTACAATTACACCGTGTTGCTGACCTACTTCGGCTTGTGCTCGGCAGTGTACGGCATGATGCAGGCGATGAAAAACGATTATCGCACTGCCATTATCTGTTTGCTCATCTGCGGACTGTGCGACATGTTCGACGGCATGATCGCGCGCACCAACAAGACCCGCAGCGAGGACGCCAAGAGCTTTGGCGTGCAGATCGATTCGCTCTGCGATCTGGTGTGCTTTGGCGTTTTTCCGGTCATCATCGGCTTTGCGCTGAGTCCCGCCAGCTGGTTCACGGTGCTGGCGGCGGCGTTTTTCGTGCTGGCGGCGGTGATACGGCTTGGCTACTTTAATGTAGAAGAAATGAACCGCATGGGCGGCAGCGCCGACAAGCGCCATTACTATACGGGTCTTCCGGTCACGGCCAGCGCGCTGATCATGCCCATGGTCGCGCTGATCACCACGCTCAAGGGGCTGCACCTGCCGTTTATCTATCCGCTGGGCCTTGCCATCACGGGCGTTCTCAACATCAGCCGCTTCCGCGTGCGCAAGCCCTACACCGTGGGCATCGTGTGCATGATCGTGGTGGGGGCGCTGGTGTTTTATCTTGCGTACCGCTACGGCGGCAGCATCACCTGCATGAAGCCGGGCGTCTATCCCACCAATGTTTGAGGATCTCTACCGCACCCCATCCGGCAGGCTGCTTGCGCGTGTGCTGGCCGCGCCGTTTCTTTCGCGCGCCGCGGGCGCGTTTATGGACAGCCGCTTGTCTAAACCCTTTATAAAAAGCTTTGCCCGCAAAAACCATATCGATATGAGTCAGGCCGCCATAGGGGACTATAGGGGCTACGATAGCTTTAACGCTTTTTTCACCCGCCGGCTTCAGCCCGGCGCGCGTCCCCTGCAGGGTGGCCCAAATACGCTGGTCAGTCCCTGCGACGGGCTGCTCAGCGTATTTCCTATTTCTCCCGTCAGCCGCTTTGAGATCAAGGGCAGCGCCTACACCCTGCAGGAGCTTTTGCAGGACGGTAAGGCCGCGCAAAGCTTTCAGGGCGGGCTGTGCCTGGTGTTTCGCCTGACGCCCAGCCACTACCATCGCTATACCTTTCCCTGCGACGGAGAGATCTTGCAGACCCGCCGCATCCCGGGCATCTACCACACCGTGCGTCTCGGCGCGCTCCAGCATGTGAAGGTTTTCAAAACCAACACGCGCGAATGGGCGCTGCTTAAAACAGACTTCGGTCTGATTTGCCAGATAGAGGTCGGCGCGATGCTGGTGGGGCGGATCGCAAATTCCAAGACCCGGGGCGCATTTGCAAAGGGCGAGGAAAAGGGTTATTTCGAGTTTGGCGGCTCCACCATCGTGCTGCTTACGCAAAAGGGCGCGCTGGAAATGGAACCCCGCTGGCTCACGCCAAATGAGATGTCGATCCGCGCCGGGGAAGCGCTGGGGGAAAGGGCACAGCTCGCAACAAGCGAAGCGCCAGGGTCCGGGGCTGCTTTGCCGGACCCCGAATAAAGAAGGGTGCTTTATAAGCCCGTTTCGGACTATTGAAATCTGCGTGGCATACCAGATAAGTCCAAGACGACAGCAAAGGCTGCTGATTTTTTCCTGCAACACAAGAAATCGATCGGAGATTTCTTCCCTAACGCCAACTTTTTGACAACAGATGAAAGGCATACTCTCTCTTCTTAAGCGCATCCCCGTCTACGCGCGCTGGCCGATCGCGATCACCGTGGTTACTCAGTGCGTCACCTACTACGCGCCAAAGCTGCTTGGCAGCCGGCCGGAGCATCTGCTCACCTCGGCGCTGGACGAGGCCATCCCCGTGATCCCCTGCTTTGTGTACATCTACGTGCTTGCCTACCTGTTTTGGGTGGTCAACTACGCGTGGATCTATTTTTCCGACGCCTCGCTGTGCCGCAGGATGCTTACGGCGGATCTGCTTTGCAAGGCGGTGTGCGCGCTGTGCTTTGTGCTGTATCCCTGCACGCTTCTTCGGCCGCAGGCCGAAACCCTTACGGGCATTGGCGCATGGCTGCTCAGGCTGATCTACCGCATAGACACGCCCACCAGCCTTCTGCCCTCCATGCACTGTCATTTGAGCGTGCTGGTGTCCCTGCCCCTGTTTGACAGGCGCTGCAAAGCGCCGCACTGGTACGCTTTGTGCTCGCTGCCTTTTGCGCTATTGGTCTGCGCAAGCACCGTTTTTACCAAGCAGCACGTGATGGCGGACGTGTATACGGGCGTCGCGCTAGCTGTGCTTATGTGGATCGCAGCGCAGCTTATTTGGAACGGGATGGACCGGCGAAAGGCAGCGCCTTCCGGGAAAGCCGCCTAAAGACAAAAGCGACATTTCCGCCGCGCATTGTTCACATCCCCGCGCTTGACAGCGCGGGGCTTTTATGCTATATTTTGCGCGAAATTCTGTGAAAAGAGGTATTGCTTTTATGTCC
>CADBNW010000103.1 GCA_902796025.1 uncultured Eubacteriales bacterium | reverse complement strand
GTTGACTTGCCCATGGCAAGTCAATCCCACGCGGAGCGTGGGATGCCGACGGCTCAAATCAAAGATTTGAGACGCGGCACCGCAAGCCACCCCTGTGGATTGAAATTTAGAGGGGCTGCGGCCCCTCCAAGCTACCTTGGGGCTGTTGCACTTGTGCAACAGCCCCTTATTTGAATGTTCGCTGACTTATGGGACAGAGCGTTCTGCTTTCGTCTATTTTTTCAACAAACACATTAATCCTTTACAAAGCGGGGCAAAAGTGGTATAATGCCGATACTTCACGGCGCGGGTATTCGCAATTTTGTCTACGCGCGGGAAAGAGAGGTTGCTGTGGCATCCGATACTTCGGGATTGATGAATCAGGAGGAGCTGGAACAGGAGCGGGCGTATCTTGCGCGCGTGCAGCAGATCATGCTGTCGGTCATCGAAAACTCCCGGGAGATCGCGGGGGAGCACGTATCCAGCATCAAACAGCTATTAAACGACGCCTGGGAAGAGCTGAGGCAAAAACCCACCGCCCTCAGCGAACAGGACATGCAGCAGATCGCCGGGGAGGTGGACCGGTATCTTGCGCGCAAGGCTTTTAACGACGACGTGGCCCGGCGCTACGAGCGCATCCTTATGACGCCCTATTTTGCCCGGGTGGACTTTCAGGAGGAGGGCAGCGCGGTTTATGAGCGCATCGTGATCGGCCTGTACAGCCTTTACGGGCCGGACAGCCAGCTTTTGGTGCACGACTGGCGCGCCCCGGTGTGCAGCCTTTACTACGACAGCCTGCCGGGCAAGGTGAGCTATCTCAGCCCCTCCGGAGAGATCAGGGGCATGATGCGCCTGAAGCGCCAGTATAAAATGGAGGATGGCAAGCTAAAATACTATGTAAACACCCAGGTCAGCATCGAAGACGACCTGCTATTGGACATCCTCTCCGGCGCGACCCAGCACCGCATCCGCCAGATCGTGGCCACGATCCAGGCGGAGCAGAACCGCGCCATCCGCTACGGAAACGAAAAGCTTCTGTCCGTCGTGGGCTCCGCCGGCAGCGGCAAAACCAGCGTCGCCATGCACCGCATCGCGTTTTTGATGTACCGCTACCGCGACCGGCTGGAGGCGGGGCGCATCTTGATCGTGTCGCCCAGCAATTCGTTTTCGGAGTACATCTCCACGGTTTTGCCGGAGCTGGGCGAGGAAAACGCCCCCACGATCACCCTGTACAAGCTGGTGACCAGCATCGTGCCGGGCCGCGTGGAAAAGCCCCTTGCGCAGACCGAGGTGCTGCTTGAAAAGCGCAGCAAGCTGCGCAGGCAGTCCGTGCGCTACAAAAGCGGGCTGGACTTCAAGCGCATCATAGAGCTCTTTGCCCGGGAGTATTCCCGCGTCGGCCCGGCCTTTAAGGACATAAAGCTGGACGACGCGGTGCTGATCCGAAAAGACGAACTGGAGCGCATGTACCGCATCGACTTTGTGGAGATGCAGCCCGCGCTTCGCTTGGAGCGCATCAGAAACGTCATTGCCTCGCGCCTTGAGCGCTGGGAGGCGAACATGTACAAAAGCTACATGGAGCAGCTGCGCCCGAAATACCGGGGCAAGGATCTGGAAAACGCCAGCCACTTCGCCGTGAGCCACCGCCTGCAGCCCCTGCGCAAGGACGTAAAGGAAATGCTGAACATCTCCATTTCCCGCCTCTACGCGCAGGTGCTCAAGGACGCGCCGGAGGACATCCGCCGCTGCGCGGAGGAAAACGCCGAGGCCGGCATCGTGTGGTGGGAGGACGCTCCCTGCATGGCCTACCTCATGCTGCTGCTTGGCTTTGCCCGGGGCGACCGGGGCTTCAGGCATCTGGTGGCGGACGAGGCGCAGGATTACAGCGCCTGCGCGCTGGGGCTGCTGGGCGCGTATTTTCCGGAGGCGCACTTCACGCTGCTGGGCGATCCCAAGCAGCGCACCATCCCGGGGCTTCCGATGCTGGACGTGAGCATGTGGAACGAGTGCTTCGGACTGCCGGACGCGCCGATGCTGACGCTCACGCGCTGCTACCGCTCCACCTTGAACATCACCCGCATCTGCAACGCGATTTTGCCCGAGGACGTGCAGGTCGTGCCCTTCGGGCGGGAGGGCGCTGCCCCCGAGATCGTGGATCTAAGCGACGAAAACGTGTTTGAGGCCGTGGAGCGCTGCAAGGAGGCGGGCATGGCGTCCATCGCCGTGGTCACCCGCACCCTGCCGCAGGCGGACCGGCTGAGCCGCGTCATTCCCCGCGCGCACCTTCTGGACGGCAGCGACGAGGACATTTTGAACGACCCCGGCGACGTGGCCGTGGGCAGCTTTTACCTTATGAAGGGGCTGGAGTTCGATGCGGTGATCGTGGCCTGGCCCTACGCGCGCCTGACCGACGGCGAGCGCAGAAGGCTGTACACCGCCTGCTCGCGCGCGCTGCACATG
>CADBNW010000102.1 GCA_902796025.1 uncultured Eubacteriales bacterium | reverse complement strand
TGTGATTTCGGGCGTTCCGCTGGCGCAAAGTAATCGTTGATGAACGTCCTGTGAGGAAAGGAGGATGATTCCTATGAATGAGATCATCCGCTCCATCGAGGAAGCTCAGCTCAAAAAGAGCGTGCCGTCCTTTAAAGTTGGCGATACCGTAAAGGTAGAGGTCAAAGTAGTCGAGGGTACCCGCGAGCGTTTGCAGGCCTATGAAGGCGTTGTCATCGCCCGCCGCAACGGCTCCTGCCGCGAAACGTTCACCGTGCGCCGCACCTCTTACGGCGTAGGCGTAGAGCGTACGTTCCCGCTGCACAGCCCCCGCGTGGATTCCATCACCGTTACCCGCAAGGGCAAGGTGCGCCGCGCCAAGCTGTACTACCTGCGCGAGCGCAGCGGAAAGGCCGCCAAGGTCAAGGAAGCCTGATTATCCCCGGCAAAGACCGCTCACGCGGTCTTTTATTTTTGGTATAGCAAGGCGCTTGCCGCCTGAAAAGAGCTTTTGATCCCATGCCGTCAGGCGGAGGAAAAATACTACACATCATGTCAGAAATCAACTGGTTCCCGGGACATATGGCAAAGACCCGGCGTCTGCTGGAGGCGCAATTGCGCAGCGTGGACGCCGTGATCGAGCTTTGCGACGCGCGCGCGCCCTACTCCACGCGAAACCCCGACCTTGCCCGCATGGCGCAGGGCAAGGCGAGGATCCTTGTTTTGAACAAGGCGGACCTTGCAGACGAAATGATCACCCGCGCGTGGCTGGAGGGCTTTAAGCGCATGGGGCAGGAGGCCCTGGCCTATCAGTCCGTGGGCGGCTCTTCAAAAGAGATCTTTCGCAAAATAGAGGCGGCAGCCGCCGAAAAGGTGGAGCGCATGCGCTTAAGGGGCGCAAACAAAACCGTGCGCATGATGGTGGTGGGCATTCCAAACGTGGGCAAGTCCACCTTTATCAACAAGCTGCACGGCAAGGCCATCGCCAAGGCGCAGGACCGCCCGGGCGTGACCCGCTCCAATCAGTGGGTGCGCATCAATCCCTATCTTGAATTACTGGATACGCCGGGCCTTTTGTGGCCCAAGCTCTCCGACGAAAGGGGCGCGCTGCGGCTTGCCTACCTTGGCTCCATAAAGGACGACATCATGGATACCGAGCAGCTTGCAACAAAGCTCGTGCGCGAGCTTTTAGTCATAAAGCCCGAAGCGATCATGGGCCGCTTCCGCCTGGACGAAAGCGCGCTTTCCTGCCCGGACGAGGAATTGCTTGAAAAATGCTGCAAGGGGAGAGGGCTTCTGCTCTCCGGCGGTAGATACGACACCCTTCGCTGCGCCCAGCTGGTGCTTGACGAATTCCGGGGCGCGAAGATGGGCAGGATCAGCCTTGAGAGGATGGGCGTTTGAGCATGGCAAGGGAAACGGCGCAGCAAAAGCTGGAGCGCCTGACGCGCACCGAGCGGGAACTGACGCGGGAGTTTGGCCGTCCTATCCAGATAGCGGGCATCGACGAGGTGGGCCGCGGGCCTTTGGCGGGGCCGGTGGTCACGGCGTGTGTGTGCCTGCCGCTTGACGACCTTATCGAGGGCGTGGACGATTCCAAAAAGCTCAGCGAGAAAAAGCGCGAGGCGCTGTATCCGCTGATCCTTGAAAAGGCGGTCTACGCAAAAACGGCCTGGCTGTGGCCGGAGGAGATCGACCGCATCAATATCCTGAACGCCACAAAGCGCGCCATGGAGGAATGCGCCCGGGACTTTTCGGGCGACATCATCCTGGTGGACGCGGTGGAGGGGATAAACCTTCCCTGCAGACACCAAAGCATCGTGCACGGGGACGCCATCAGCTACATGATCGCGGCCGCGTCCATCGTGGCCAAGGTGGAACGAGACCGCTATATGACCGAGCTTGACAAGACCTATCCGGGCTACGGCTTTGCGCAGCATAAGGGCTACGGCACCCCGCAGCACATCGCCGCCATCCGGGAAAAGGGGCTTTGCCCCATGCACAGAAGGAGCTTTTGCGAAAAGTTCGCCGGAGGCGGCAAGTGAATCCCACAAGCGCCGGACGGTGGGGCGAGGAGCTGGTGTGCGGCTACATCCACGAAATGGGGATGCGGATCTTAAAGCGCAACTATCGCTTTGGCCGCGAGGAGATCGACATCATCGCCCGGGATGGGGATGTGACCGTGTTTATCGAGGTCAAGCAGCGGGAGAATACCCTGAAGGGGCTCCCGCAGGAGGCTGTGACCCGCTTCAAGCAGCGCGCCATCATCCGCACAGCGCTTGGCTATATGAAGCAAAACCATCTGCTGGACAGCCGTGTGCGCTTTGACGTTGCGGCTGTGCTGGGCAGCGACATCACCTATATCAAAAACGCCTTCGACGCCACCGGCGTCATAAGGTAAAGAGAGAGACGAATGAAAAGGATCTTTGGCGCGCTGCTGCTTGCGCTGATACTGCTGACCAGCGCCTCGGCGGAGGACGAAAACCTGATTCTGAACCCGCAGTTTCAACTGGACGAGGGGGATCTGTACCCCTCGTACTGGACCGTCTCCAGCTGGAACAGCGCAAACACCCTCTATGACGTCGTTCAGGAGGACGGCGAAAACGCGCTGTATCTGTACTCCTACGAAAACAACGACGCTCGCTGGGTGCAGGACGTGGCAGTGGAGCCGGGAAAGACCTACCGCATCAGCTGCATGCTCAAGGCAAGCGAGTGCTCCTACGACGGGCGCGGCGCAAACATAAGCGTTTTGAACACCAACGTCTATTCCGAATCCGTCTACGATACGGAAGGGGAATGGGTAGAGGTCGAGGTCTTTGGCACCGCGGCCAAAAAGCAAAGCGAGATCAGCGTCGCGCTGCGCGTTGGCGGCTACAGCGGCGACTGCACGGGAAAGGCGTGGTTCAGGGACGTGCGCGTGACATTAGCGGACGACGCCAGCGACCTTGCCATGAGCCTTGCGACCTTTGAGCCCTTTACGGCCTCGTCGTCTTCCGAAACCCCGGACAGCCTGCCGGAGCGGCAAACGCCCAAGTGGCTGCTGTTTGGATTTATCACGGCGCTGGCCTTCGTGGCCATGAGCGCCAAGGCAAGACAGCCGCAAGCATTAGCCCCAAAGCAGATCCCGGCGCTTGAAAGGCTTGCCCTGATCGCAACCTGCGTTCTGGCGCTTGGCGCGCGCGTCTATTACGCGCTCACGGTCCACGGCTACGCGGTGGACATCAACTGCTTTTCCGCCTGGGGCGAGAGCTTTTTCGATCACGGCTTTGCCTTCTATGCAAACGTGAACTTTTGCGACTATCCGCCCCTGTACATGGTGCTGATGGGCTTTGTAAGTCTGCTAAGGCGGCTTTTTGGCTTTGCCTACGGCTCGCAGGCGCATATCTTTTTGGTAAAGCTCTTCCCGATGCTTGCCGATATGGCCTCGGCCTTTTTGCTGTACTTTATGGCAAAAAGGCGCGGGCTCAGGGCGCTGTCCCTCATGCTGTTTGCGTTTATCGCGGTAAACCCCGCCTACATCGCAAACAGTGCAGCCTGGGGACAGGTGGACAGCCTCCTTGCGCTTATGCTGCTTTGCGTCGTGTGTCTTGCGCAAAAGCGCAAATGGATCTTGGCGCTATTCGTGTTTGCGCTTGCCGTGCTTACAAAGCCGCAGGCGCTGATCTTTGGCCCGGTCGGGCTCATCCTGCTGATCTGCGACGTGCGTAAGGACAAAAGCCTTATCGATCAGGCGCTCATCGCGCTTGCCGTTTCCGTCGGCACGATCTATCTGATCAGCCTGCCCTTTGCCTTGAGCGTCTACGAGGGCGGGGCCTTTGGAGCCGTCGTCTATCCCTTCCGCTGGATCTGGAAGCAGCTGTTTGCTTCGGCCACGGGGTACGGCAACCTAACCGTTAACGCGTGCAACCTCTACACGCTTTTGAACCGCAACTGGGCCGAGCTGGATGGGGGAGCATTGAGCGTCCTTGCCTGGGCGCTGATGGGCCTGTCCTACGCTTTTAGCGCGTTCCTCATGTTCAAGGGGCGGGATCGCCAGCGCCTGCCGCTGATCGGCTGCGCGCTGATGGGCCTCATTTTCGCCTTCGCGCCGATGATGCACGAAAGGTATCTGTTCCCGGCGCTGCTTCTTGCCCTGTGCGCGTTTGTCGGGTACAGGGACTTTCGCATCCTGTACTACTTCATCCTGATCACGGTCACCCAGTTTCTGAACACCGCGCTGGTGCTGGAGTGGGGGCAGTACCCGGGCTTTGAGGGCTACGGGCATCTGCAATCGAATGAAAGCATATGGAACGGGCTGATCTCGCTTTTGAATTGCCTAGGCGCACTGTTTATGGCCTGGACGGCCTGGGATATCACAATAAACGCGCATCTCGTCACTGCAAAGGAAGGCAAGGCGGATGCTAAGCGCCATTTGCCTGAGGCGCAGGAGGATTGGCGCCTTCACCTAAAGCGCTTTGACGCGCTTTGCATGGCCGTCGTCACCGTGCTGTACGGGGCGTTTGCGTTTTGGAATCTGGGCACGACCGTCTCCCCGCAAAGCGGCTGGCAAAGCAAGGAGTACCGCGAGCAGATCGTATTCGACCTTGGGGAAGTGCGCTCCTTCCGTCTGACCTACTTTGGCGGCATCTGCAATACGAATTTTACGGTGTCGCTTTCAAACGATGCCCAGAACTGGACGGAGGAAAACTACGCCGTCTACGCCGCCGGGGATATGTACCGCTGGATCTGGTACGCGCCGCAAAAATACAACAGTAACGGCGAGCTTACAAGCGCGCCGCTTGAGATGAGCCGCGTGGTGGACACGGGAAAGTACGGCGCGCTTGTAAGCTATCCAACGAGCGTTGATCCCTATCCTTTGCAGACTGCGCGCTATGTGCGCTTTACCGTAAACGGGGCGGGCCTTTTGCTTAACGAGGTCGCCTTCATCGACACTGCAAACGAATGTCTGTATCCGATCCAAAGCGTCACCTCCACCTCCGGCGACAACGGAGTATCGCGCCTGATCGACGAGCAGGACGCGGTGCACCTCGTGCCAAGCTATTATAACGGCATGTATTTTGACGAGATCTACCATGCCAGAACCGCCTATGAAATGCTGAACCGCTATCCCGCAGACAGCATTTTGGAGTGGTCGCATCCGCACCTTGGAAAGCTCATCATCATGCTTGGCATAAAGCTTTTTGGCATGACGCCCTTTGGCTGGCGCTGCATGGGAACGCTGTTTGGGGCGCTGATGCTGCCGCTTATGTACTTGCTTGTAAAGCAGATAAGCGGCAACAAATGGCTGTCGCTAAGCGGCATGCTGCTGCTTGCGCTCGACTCCATGCATTTTACCCAAACGCGCATCGCGACCGTGGACACCTATGCGGTGTTTTTCATCATGCTGATGTATCTGTTTATGATACGCTACGCAAAGATGAGCCTGCTTAGGCAGCCCCTGTGGCGCACGCTTTTGCCCCTTGGCGCGTCGGGCCTTGGCATGGCGCTTGCCTGCGCCAGCAAATGGACGGGCATTTACGCTTCCGTTGGGCTTGCCGTCATCTTCTTTGTAAGCCTTTTCTCCCGCATCGGTGAATACCTGCGGCTGAAGGCTTCCGGTGATGACCAAATACCGACGTCCCGTGTCTTCTGGGGCAAGATCGCCTTGACCCTTGCGTTTTGCGTCGCAGCGTTTGTCGCCGTGCCGCTTGCGGTATACTATTTCAGCTACTACTGGCACTACGCTTCCAGCGGCGGCCTCAGCCTGGAAAAGGTGTGGACGCTGCAAAAGAGCATGTACAATTACCACTCCACCCTGGTCGACAACCACTACTTCAAAACCCCCTGGTACGAGTGGCCGCTGATCGTAAAGCCCATGTGGTACTACTCCTCGGACATCGCCTACACGGGGCGGGGCGTGGTATCCTCGATCAGCTGCATGGGCAATCCCGCCGTGTGGTGGATGGGCCTTGCTGCGCTTATCGTGATGCTTGTGCGCCTTTGCTGGGGCGGCCTCAAGGACAAAAACGCCCTGTATGTGGCGATCGGCTTTGCAAGCCAGTTCCTGCCCTGGGTGCTGGTGCCGCGCTCCACGTTCATCTATCACTACTTTGCCTCGATCCCGTTTATCATCCTGGCCATCGTGCTTTGCTGGAAGTACCTTGTAAAAATCGACCGCTTTGCGGCAGAGTATTCGATGGGCGCTTTGCTGATCGCGGCCCTGGTGCTGTTTGCGATGTTCTATCCGCTTGAGTCCGGAAAGGCCACAAGCTACGATTACGCCATGCTTTTGCGCTGGTTCGACTGGTACAACTTCCAGCTGCAGTAGGAGGAAGACCATGCTTGCCAAAACCCTTTGCTACGCGCTAAGCGGCATCGACGGCATACAGATCACCGTGGAGTGCAATCTGTCCGGAGGACTTACGGCCTTCGAGCTGGTGGGCCTTCCGGATATGGCGGTAAAGGAGGCGCGCGAGCGCATCAAAAGCGCCCTCAGGAACGCTGGATACGAGTTCCCGAGCGACCGGCTGGTGATCAATCTCGCGCCCGCCGACATCAAAAAAGAAAGCGCTGCCTTCGATCTGCCTATCGCCGTAGACATCCTGGCCTGCTGTAAGTTCATCAATCCTGAAGCGATCCGGGACGTTGCGATCCTTGGAGAACTGTCCCTGGACGGGCTTCTTCGCCCGATCCGGGGCGCGCTGCCGATCGCCATCTCCGCAAGGGCCGACGGGGTAAAGACGTTGATTTTGCCCGCCGCCAACGCAAACGAGGTCATGTGCGTGGAGGGCATAACGATCCTTCCCGCGCAGAACCTGTGGCAGGTGGTTTCGCACCTCTCCGGCAAAACGCCGATCCAGCCGGTAAAGACCAAAAGCTATCAGGAGCTGCTAGGGGAGCGCACTTACCCTGCGGACTTTATAAACGTAAAAGGCCAAAGCGGCGCAAAGCGCGCCCTTGCGATCGCCGCCGCGGGCGGGCACAACGTGCTGATGGTGGGCGCGCCGGGCTCCGGCAAGACCCTCATGGCGCGCTGCGTGCCCTCCATTTTGCCGGACATGACCTTTGAGGAGGCGCTTATCTCCACCCGCATCCACTCGGTCGCGGGCAGCGTGCCGGAAAAGGGCCTGCTCACCGTTCGCCCCTTCCGCGCGCCGCACCACACGGCCAGCCAGGTCTCCATGGTCGGCGGCGGCATCCACGCCGTGCCAGGCGAGATCAGCAAGGCGCACAACGGCGTACTGTTTCTGGACGAGCTGCCGGAGTACCGAAGGGACGTATTGGAGGCCCTGAGGCAGCCCATGGAGGACGGCTTTGTGACCATCACCCGCGTATCAGCCCAAAGCACATACCCCTCAGAGTTCATGCTTATTTGCTCTATGAACAAAAGGAGAATTCGATACGATACAGCCCACTTTTCCATGCATTAAAAATGTCTACTATAGCCCTTTTTGGCGATAAAAAGATATGTATTTTCCTGAAAATCTTTATCAATTATTGCCCTTTTCTTGCTTATTAGGGTTTCCGGGCAAAAGGAAAACAAGGAAGAAAACTATGCAATTGAGTTCTGCCGGTGAACTAAAAACCAAGCATTAAAATATAAAAACATTGACGGAGTTTTCATCTTTAGCTCTTCTTTCAAAGTTGTCGCTGTGAAGCGGAGAGCTGGATGTGCCCAGGAAAAGGGTGTACTTAACCAGACCCGATGTCTGCTTATTGCGTATTCGGGTGATTAGATGTATAATACTAAGTGGGTGAGGTTAATGATCGATGACCTTAATCACGCATGGTGTCGAGAATGAGGCTCGAAAGGCTACGACATGAAGGTTTTGCTTTAGCCGCTTTATCGAGTGCGACGAATCGGACAATGCTTATTCCCTAACTCTCCGTGAAGAGTCATACATTTGCAAACCCAGCAACGTCCGTCCGGTCGTAATCCGCAAATTAACCCACGGGATGCTCTTCATCCAATCGCTTAAGTGGTTCACCTTCCTACGCCCAAAAGTCGTATCGTTTTACAGCGCAAAAACGAAAAAAAGGCCGCCGATAGGGCGATGACTCCCTATCGATGGCGAATTAAATTGTAGCATATTTTGGACTCCGCGCTTACATATAAGTCTGGTTTACTGTGATTCCATAAAGGCGCGGATCTCCTGC
>CADBNW010000101.1 GCA_902796025.1 uncultured Eubacteriales bacterium | reverse complement strand
GTCTCTTTCACACTAACAACCCGGACGTGAGATTTGCTTCATCACTTATGAGAGCACTAACAACTGGTACGTGGATTTTTACGTCCTTTCTTTTAGTGTTCTACCCGGTTGTTCGTTCAGTTCACAGGTCAAATTCCCTTTTTACCTGTCTGAAAGCAGTCTTCCCCGGAATCAAGCTCGTAATCTGTTTATACTGCACAATACGAAATTCGCAATCTATTTGCGAACTTGTCTAGTTATGCCGTGATTTTATTGCGCCTCAAGAACTGTCGGATTCTATCTTTCACTCAAAGCGCCTTCTTTTATTATTCAAAACAGCGTTTTACGATTTCGATAACCCGGTCCTGTTCCTCGGGGGTCATTTTGTTATCGCTTGGCAGGCACAGGCCGCGGCGGAAGATGTCCGCGCCGACGTCCAAGCTGCTGCCAGCGATATAGGCGTTGCTGCTGCCGCGCCCGCTGCCGCTTCGCGTGATAAAGGCGTGGCTTCGGTAGATCGGCTGCATATGCATGGGCTTCCAGATGGGGCGGCCCTCGGCGTTAAAGTGCTGAAGCGCTGCAAGGATCTCTCCGGGAGAGGATTTGCCGCTTTCGCTTTTCCAGAGCTCCTCCCTTTCACCCCGGACGAAGGGGGCCATCGCGTCTTCCTCTATCAAGAGGCAGCTCAGCCAGAAATTGGGCCGGGTCTTTGCAGGGTCGAAGGGATTCATGCTGACGGGCAAACCCTGAAAGCCCTTTTTGTAGCGTTCGTAGATCGCCTTTTTCTGGGCGACGTGTTCATCAAGATGCGGGATCTGCCCGCGGATCACGCCCGCGACCAGATTGGACATCCTGTAATTGTAGCCGATCTCCTCGTGCTGATACCAGGGCGCGTCTTCGCGGGACTGCGTGGACCATTTGCGCACCTTGTTGGCGTCCTGCAGCGAATCGGTGAGGAACATGCCGCCGGTCGAACCGGTGATGATTTTGTTGCCGTTAAAGGAGATGCAGCTGTAATCGCCAAGCGAAGCGGTTTGCCGCCACTTTCCTTTATAAAGAGCCATTGCGCCAAGGCTCTCCGCCGCGTCCTCCACGATCAGCGCGCCGTGAGCGTCGGCGATGGCGCGGATCTCGTCCATCTTCGCGGGCGTGCCGTAGAGGTGGGCAAGCATGATGAGCTTTGTGTCTGGGTAGAGCTCGAAGGCCTTTTCGAGCGCCACGGGATCCATGTTCCAGCTGTCCGGCTCCGTGTCGATAAAGACCGCCTCGCCGCCCTCGTAGGCCACGGGATTGATGGAAGCGTCAAAGGTCATGTCCGAACAGAACACCCTTCGGCCTGCAAGCGTGCCCTTTCCCGCCGGGGCCTGTCCGTAAAGGCGCTCAGCCGCAAGGCGGGTGGCTAAATGCAGGGAGGCGGTGCCGCAGCTTAGACCCACGGCGTATTTGCAGCCGACATAGGAGGCGATTTGCGCTTCGACCTCGTCGATGTTCGCGCCCACGGTGCTGACCCAGTTGGCGCGGATGGCTTCGTTTACGTAGGAAAGCTCCTCCCCGTGCATCGTGGGAGAGGAAAGCCATAAATGTTTTTCAAAGGGGGAAATACCTGTAAATCTGGGATTCAGGGGATAATCGTTTTGAAGCATCATAGTCCTTTCGTCCATACGGCATACGTTTCAACCGGATCGAGCAGGGCATAGCTTCGCCCTGCCGCAGCGCAAACGCGTTCCGGCCTCGACATAAGCGTATGTGGAGCGGACGTGCGGCCCGGCAATGCGCGCGGTGCCGCAGCAGCAGCTCTTTGTTCATATTTATACAAATATATTCTATTCTAAAACTACGCGAAGTGCAAGACGGATTTGCAATTAATTTGTTAAATCCGAGTCTGATCATGTCTGACTGCTGCATCGGTTTAAATAAGAAATGAGTTTGGCTTTGATGGCATATTCTATAACCGCATCAATGCATTCGGATTATGAAATGACATCTGCCACGCGCCATCCAAAAGTGAAAAAACAACACGTTTGTGCTTTTCTGGCAGGAAATCGTACATGACATGACGAATAAATATTGAGTTGCAGTTTGTCTGACTGGTCAGTGAAATTCAGACATCTTCTGAGCAAATTGCAATGAACATCGTACAGCCGAAAGGAGCGAAGCTATATGAAAGAGCTTGAACGGATCAGCAGCATGGAGCTGAGTCTTGACCAAACCAACGCGGCGATCACGGACCTGAACGCGCAGCTTGAGCGCCTTGAGAAAATGAAGGCCCAGGTCACTGAGCTTTTTCACTACTACGGCAGTGAAAGCTGGTGCAAGGACCGCGAGATCAGCCTGCCCGAGGGCGTAAAGGCGGGCGTGCTGTCGGAGGACCTTCCCTACGACGCCGTTACAGACCTGCGGGACGCAGCCTTTCGCATGCTGGAGTTGGGAACGGACATCCTCAAAAACTGGCTGTGACGGTAGGAAGAAAAGCGACATCTCTCCCCCATCTTACAGCGGCGGCAGACTTCCCTGCCGCCGCTCAGGCCATCAACAAACCCCTGTTTCACAGTAGTGGCAGGGGTTTAATGATGGAATAAAAAGAGTGGAGAAATAAAAAAAGC
>CADBNW010000100.1 GCA_902796025.1 uncultured Eubacteriales bacterium | reverse complement strand
TACGGCGAGGGCATCACTTCCACCCTGCCCGAGACCTTCCTGGACGGCGTCCGCGTGGGCGGCGTGCTGTACGGCATCCCCACCAACAAGGAGCTGTGCGTGCCCGAAGGCTTCATCATCAACAAGACCGCCGCGGCCGAGATCGGCTGGGACGTGACCGCCGATGATCCCGAGATCACCTGCACCGCGGATCTGGAGCAGTATCTCGAGGCCTACAAAGAGCTGCATCCCGACAAGTACCCCTACCTGATGGACGGTCAGAACGGCCGCTGGGCGGACGAGCCCTGGGCTCCCGACTGGGCCGGCATGGAGAACAACTGCGTCGCCATGAAGATGGCTGCGGACGAAAACGGTGTCTTCGACGAGACCGTCTACTCCATCTTTGAGACCGAGGAGCAGGAAGAGCACATCCGCCTGATGTACGACTGGGCGCAGAAGGGCTACATCGATCCCGACCAGGCGCTCACCAGCTTTGACTACAACGGCACCTTCGGCCGCGGCGACTTCCTGGTATTCGTGCAGCCCCTGAAGGGCAACGGCATCAAGGCCGCTGAAATGTACGCCGCCAACGCCACCGCCGAGTTCGAGTGCGTCGAGATCACCATGCAGCCCAAGTACGTCGTGACCACGCACGCGGGCGGCTCCATGTTCGCTATCCCCGTAACCAGCCAGAACCCCGTGAAGGCCATGCAGTACATCAACCTCATGCACTCCGATCCCACCCTGGTAAACCTGATGCTCTTCGGCGCTGAGGGCGTAAACTACACTAAGGTCAACGACACCCAGGTCGAGCTGATCACCGACGCCAACTGGTATGGCGTACACGGCGGCGCCTGGACCGTGGGCAACACCAAGCTCCAGTACGTGCTCACCAGCGAGGATCCCGAGAAGAACGCCCTGCTGCAGTCCTACGCGGACGACGCCGTGGCCACCGCTTCCCTGGGCTTCCGCTTCGTGAAGGACAGCGTAGCCGATCAGGTCGCCGCGGTTTCCGCCAAGATCAAGGAATACGCCAATCCCCTCATGTGCGGCGCTGTGGATCCCGATGACGCCGAGCACGGCATCGAGGCCCTGAAGGCCGCCCTGCAGGAAGCTGGCATCGCCACCATCATCGATGAGGTCGAGGCCCAGTACGAAGCCTGGAAGGCCGCGCAGTAAAATTTCAAAAAATCGCCCGGGAGCGTTCGCTCCCGGGTGATTTTTTTATCGCTCAAAATGAATCAGAGATTTATTTTGAGCGGATGGTTTATGTTGATTGGATTATTTGTTTAGTCAAAACGAAAATCTGCTGGCGGATGGGCTATAGGCCAACAGTTTTTGCTGAAATTTCCTGCGGGAAATTTCCGGGCGCAAGGCGCACCGCCTCAAATCTGTGATTTGAGCCGATGCGTCCCGCCAAAGGCGGGATTGATTTGCCAAAGGCAAATCAACCTCAAACTGCAAGGTTGCGATTATTTGCTCCGGTCGTCTTCGCTGCGCTGCGCTTCCTACGCAAAAATCGCTGTCCTCGGGGCGGCGAAGCCGCCCCTGCGGATTGAAGGTGGAGGGGCTGCGGCCCCTCCAGACCACCCCGGGATTTTTTATCTTGCTAATGCCTTCAAGCGCTCCTCCAAGTGCCCGCGCTTAAGATCCTCGATGTCGATCACGCTGATATCCAGTTCGTTTGCCCGGTGGCGGGTGATGTGCTGGCATTTGGAGGCGCTCACGATGGCGGCCCGGGCCACGCCGCTTCCAAAGCGGTCGCGCAGCACCGCAAGCTCGTTTATGGCCTCGGTCTTGATCTCGCCGGTTTTGCAGCTGATAAAGAAGGGCACGACGCCCCTTGTGGTCATAACGTCCAATTCGTTTGTGACGTTTGACTGCTTTAAGTCGCCCTCCCAGTCCACCACCACGGAGGTCGCCACGTCGTCAAACACCTTCGCGTCCAGGCAGGTTTTGTACACGTAGGTTTCCAGCACGCTGCCGATGTCTCTCAGCCACGCGCGCACCTGCAGGTCCCGAAAGCGAAAGCGCACGCGCCTGCCGCTTTCGATGGACAGTTGCTTTAGAAAGCCCATGCGCCGTAAGGCCTCAAGCGCCTGCTCGTTGCACTGCACCATGCCCCTGTCGCCCTTTACGCTGTAGGGCGCGTCCACCTCGCAGGAGATCTCGCCGTTTACCGGGGCGGAGGCGCGCTGCATGTAGTTTACGATGCTCGTCCACTCGCGCTTATAGCGCAAAAACAAATCGAAGAAGGGCTTGAAAAAGCCAAGGTATTTGTAAAGCACCGCGTTGTCCACGCGCCCCTGCTTTACCGCGCCGCCAGCCATGATGAAGCAGTCCTCCACGCTCAGCTTGAGCCCGCAGGGCATCTGCGCGCCAAAGGGCGCTTCGTGGATCGAGTAAAAGCAGTTGGCCTTGCGGGAGTAGGTAAACGCGGGCGTGCCCCTTCGCGCATTGATGGCCCCGCAGGCAAACAGCGCCGCGTCCGTGCCGCCGGTGATGTCCATCACACATTCGCCATAGCTTCCGATGACCTCTTCAAGCGCCCTTTCCACGTCCCCCGCGCTGTACATGTCCGCCTGCACGAAGGTGATCTCGCCCGTGCAGCCCTTGCCCGCAAGGTAGCGGCGGATGGCCTGCTGCTTAAAGCGGGAGGAAAGCACCTCCCTCGTGCACAAAAACACCGTGCGCTTTGGCAAAAACATCTGCGTCGCCAGCACATTTTCAAGGGGTCTGTCGTCGTAGAGCTCGATCAGCGTTTGCATCTTATGCCCCCTTTTCGCCCGAGGCGGAAAGCCTCCTGCTCATGTGCCTCTTCAACAGCTCGTACAGCACCGCGCCAAGCGGCACCGCCGCGATGATGCCCATCATGCCGTACACCTCCGCGCCCACGATCACGCAGGCCAGCACCAAAATGCCCGGCACGTTCATCTGCCGCCCCACGATGCGGGGATAGACCACGTTGTCCTCAACCTGCTGCAAAATGATGATGAAGATGGCAAAGAACAGGCCGTTTATGGGGCTGATCATGAGGTTCAGCAATATGCCCGTGATCGTGCCCACCCAGGGGCCGATGATCGGGATGATGGCACTGGTGCCAACCAGCACGCTGATCGTCGCGGCGTTTGGAAAGCGGAAGATCAGCATGCCCACAAAGCACGCCGCGCCCAAAATCAGCGCCTCGATCAGCTGGCCCTTGAAAAAGTCCGAAAACTTGTCGTACATCAGCTCGCTGAGCTCATGCTCGATCTCCTGCGCCTTCTCCGGCAGATACGCCCGCACCAGGCCCGAGGCAAAGCGGGAGAGCTTTTCCTTGTCCGCAAGCACATATACCGAAAGGGCTACGGTCAAAATGACATCCACGATGCCGCCGAAGACCCCCGTGGTGATGCTGAAGGCAAGGTCCGCAAGGGAGCTTATGTCGTTTACATAGTCTGTGATGTAGTCCGCGAGGCGCTGCAGGCCGTCCTTGGCGTTTTGGATGATCTGCTCCCCAAGGCCCAGCCGCGCAAGGGTGTTTTCAAGCCACGCGGGCAGATCGTTCATGGAATTTGGCAGGTACTGGGCGATGGTCTGGGCGATCTCGCGCATGCTGGGCAGAATGCTGAAAAAGATCAGCGCCAGCACGCCCAGCGCGCAAACGAACGTCAGCGCCAGCGAAAGCACGCGCACGAGCCGGGGCTTTGGGCGCTTTTTGAAGATCAGCCCGATCAGCTTTTCGAGCGGCACCATGATGAGGTTCAGCACGAACGCCAGGCACAGCCCGGCGGTTATGCAGCTGAGGGTGCCCCACACCCAGCTGAACGCTTCGCCAAGCCTTTCCGGCTTCAGCGCGATACTGAGCGCCAGCGCCGCAAAGGCGATCAGAAAAAGCGCCCGGCGCAGGGGTTGATTGGTTTTGAACATTTGCTTCTCCTTTGTCTGAAAACAGAAAGCGGCACGCCGCGTCCGGCGCCGTAAATCTTCTTTTTGATGCATTATAGCGCCAACGCGCTTCTTTGTCAATTTTGGTCAGCGCTGGCGAAGTTTTCCAAAAGCCTCGTATAGTGCTCAAGCTTCCGGGACACCTTATCGTAGCTTTGCTTTAATTCCTCGATCTGCCTTTCCACGTTTTCCTTTTGCCGCCTTAGGATCTCGCAGCGCTCCTTGAGGGAACGCTCATCCTTTCCGCCAAGCAGCACGAAGGCTTTGATCTCGCTAAGCTGCATGCCTGTCTTTTTCAGGCAGCAGATCAGGCCCAGGGTCTCAAGATCCTCCTCGGTATAATAGCGGATGCCGCCCTTGCTCCGGTGCACGGCGGGCAGCACGCCCTCCTTTTCGTAATAGCGCAGCACATGCGCGCTCAGGCTGCACTTTTGCGCCGCCTCGCTGATGGTATAGCGCATAACTCCTCCAGAATTAACCTTGCGGGTATTGACTTAAACTTAACTCTAAGTCATACAATAAGCCTATCACATTTTACGGCAAAAAGCAAGGAGGCGATCTAAGTGAACAAACCGACGGATACCTACAAGCTGGCAAACGGCGTCGAGATCCCCTGCATCGGCTTTGGGACCTGGCAGACCCCCGACGGGGACGTCGCAGTCTCGTCCGTTCGCTGCGCGATCGAGGCGGGGTACCGGCACATCGATACCGCCCAGGCCTACGGAAACGAAGAAAGCGTGGGGCGCGGCATCCGGGAAAGCGGCATCGCCAGAGAAGAGCTCTTTATCACCACCAAGCTTTGGAATCCCTATCACAGCTCCGATCTTGCGATGTCGACCTTTGATGAGAGCATGAAAAAGCTGGGATTGGACTATCTGGACCTTTTTTTGATCCACTGGCCAAACCCCATCGCCTACCGCAGCTGCTGGCAAAAGGCCAACGCGGAAAGCTGGAGGGCCATGGAGGAATTGTACCGCTCCGGCCGCATCCGCGCGATCGGCGTAAGCAATTTCAGGCAGCACCATATCGAGGCGCTTTTGCAGACGGCCACTGTCGCCCCCATGGTAAACCAGATCCGCCTTTGCCCCGGCGACACCCAGGACGAGGTGGTCTCCTACTGCCGCGCGCAGAACATGCTGCTTGAGGCCTACAGCCCCCTCGGGGTGGGCCGGGTGTTCGACGTGTCCGAAATGCAGCGGCTTGCCAAAAAGTACGATAGAAGCGTCGCGCAGGTCTGCATCCGCTGGAGCCTGCAGCGCGGATATCTGCCCCTGCCCAAATCCGTGACGCCCTCCAGGATCCAGGAAAACCTCAGGGTCTTCGATTTTGAGCTGACAGACGAGGACACAGAGCTTATCGCCTCTCTCACCGGCTGCGCGGGGCTCGAGCGGGATCCCGACGAAACCAATTTCTGATAAATCATAAACTGGCAGGACAAAACATGAAGTACATAAACATCGTAAACGGCCCCCAGAATGCCTCCGCAGTCGTTCTTGGCTGCATGCGCATGCCGAAGCTGTCTGTAAAGGACGCCTCCGGCATGCTCCGCACCGCCCTCGATCTGGGCGTAAACTTTTTCGACCAGGCCACCTGCTACGGAAACGGCGAGGCCGAGCAGCGCTTTGGTGACGCCTTCGCCGCAGCCGGCTTAAAGCGCGAGGACGTGATCCTGCAAAGCAAATGCGGCCTGCACTTTGACCGGCAGGAGTTCGACTGGTCCCGGAGCGACATCCTTGAAAGCGTGGACGGCAGCCTTGCCCGCCTTAAAACCGACTATCTCGACGTGCTGCTTTTGCACCGGCCGGATCTTTTGTTTGAGCCAGAGCAGGTGGCCGAGGCCTTTGAAAAGCTCTTTGCCAGCGGCAAGGTGCGCCACTTTGGCGTAAGCAACGTGACCCCCGGCCAGCTGATGCTGCTGAAAAAGTACGTTAGACAGCCGCTCGTCATCAACCAATTGCAGTTCTCCCTGGATCAGACCCAGCTGATCGATACGGGATTGTACTTAAACAACCTCACCACCGAGCGCTCCGTGGACCGGGACAACGGGGTCCTGGACTACTGCCGCCTAAACGACATCACCATCCAGGCCTGGTCGCCGCTGCAGATCGGCATGTTCAAGGGCTGCTTTGTGGATCATCCGGACTATCCAAAGCTCAATCAGGCGCTTAGCGAGCTTGGCGAAAAATACGGCGTCAGCAAAACCGCCGTCGCCATCGCGTGGATTTTGCGCCACCCCGCGCGCATGCAGACCATCGCCGGCACGATGGACCCAGAGCACCTGAAGGACATCTGCGCCGCGTCCGGCGTCAGCCTGACCCATCAGGAGTGGTATAAGCTCTACCTCGCCTCCGGCAAGGTTTTGCCCTGAAAAGGAGGACAGATATGCGGCTTGGAGGAACGGTCATAAGCCCCGATAAGGCAAGCTGGGAGGAGCATCTGGTAGCGTCGCGCTTTCGGGCGATCCCCGCGCCGTTTAGCTGCGATTCCCCAAAGGACGAGATCGAGCGCTGCTGCGCGATCGCCCAAAAGCACGACGTCGTGATCGCGGAGGTGGGGGTTTGGAAAAACCCCTTCGACGCGCAAAACGGCGCGGCCAATCTTAACTTCGCAAAGCGCCAGCTGGCGCTGGCCGACGCGCTTTCCATCCCCTGCTGCGTAAACATCGCAGGGACGCTCAGCCCCATCGGCTGGGACGCGGCGGACAAAAGCAATTACAGCGCCGAAATGTATGAGCGGATCGTTTTGATGATCCGCGAGATCATCGACGACGTAAAGCCCAAAACGGCCTTTTACTGCTTAGAGCCCATGCCCTGGATGATCCCGGACGGGCCGGAGGTGTATCTGCAGCTCATCCGGGACGTAAACAGGCAGCACTTTGCCGCGCACATGGACTTTGTAAACATGATAAACAGCCCAAGGCGCTTTCTGGGCGCGGATAAGTTCGTTGAGGAATGCTTTACCAGCCTTGCCCCCTACATCAAAAGCACCCACATCAAGGATTCCCGCATGGATCCAAGACGTTTGACCACAATGCTTGAGGAGTGCGCTCCCGGCGAGGGCGGGCTGGATCTTGTAAGCATCCTGCAAACGATCGACCGCACTCTTCCCAAGGACGCGCCGGTGCTGCTTGAGCACCTTGCTACCTTTGAGCGCTACAGCGCGGCCTACGAACATCTGAAAAAAGCCGCCGACAAGGCCGGCGTTTCCATCTGAAGGAAAGGAGCAAAGCGTATGCCAAATCTGCCAGGCGACTCCATCCAGATCGCCAGGGAGTATCTTGACTCCCTGCTGGTGGAAAGCCGCATCGTGGGCGCGCAAAGGCCCAGCGCGCGCTTTGATTTTCTGGGCGAGGTCTTCGATACTCCCATCATGACCGCGGCGCTCAGCCACATCGACCTTGTAAACATGGCCCTTGGCGCAAAGGCCGCAGGGGCCGCCGTGTCCATCGGCATGGGCGACAACGAGACCCTTGGGCAGGTACTGAACACCGGCGCGCGGGTGATGAAGATCATAAAGCCCTACGCGGACCCCGAGCAGGTCTTTTCGCGCCTTCGCTACGCCAAGGAGCACGGCGCCCTCGCCGTGGGCATGGACGTGGAGCACGCCATCCACGCCGATTCCCCGGAAAACGACATGATCCACGGCCTGGAAATGGCGCTGCCAAGCCTTGAGCAGTTGCAAAAGTACATAAGCTACACCGGCCTTCCCTTCTTTCTCAAGGGCGCGCTCAGCGTGCACGACGCGCTGCTGTGCCGGGAGCTTGGCTGCAGGGGGATCATCCTAAGCCACCACAACGGCCTTATGCGCTATGCGGTGCCGCCGGTACGGCTGCTGCCCGTAATCCGCAAGGCCGTGGGCGACGCGCTTTTGCTGATCGCAGACGGCGGCATCGAAAGCGGCTACGACGCCTTCAAGGCCCTGGCGCTGGGCGCGGACGCGGTCACGGTGGGAAGGCCGCTGATGGAGCCTCTGAAGGCCGAGGGCGACAGGGGCGTTTGCAGGGTGCTCAAAAGCATGACCGCACAACTGGAGGCCATGATGTACCGGACCGGTTCAAAGGATCTTAAGCACATCGATCCCAGCGTGATCTGGGAAAAGTAAGCAGACGACAGCCTTGAAAGGAGCACTGCATGGACGCGCTTACAGCGATCTTGACCCGCAGAAGCACCCGCAATTTTTCTGACGCGCCTTTGCCCGAAAGCCTGATGCAAACGGTTTTGCAGGTGGGGCGTCAGGCCCCAAGCGGCGGGAACAGCCAAAGCAACCACTTTCTTGTGATCCAGAATCAAAACGTCATAGAAGACCTCATCCGCCTGACCCAGCAGGCCTTTTCCCGAATGGAAACGTTTGAGGGCATGTATCCCAGCCTTCGCCACTCCATAGAGGCCTCGAAAAGGGGCGGGTACCGCTTTTGCTATAACGCCCCCGTGCTGATCGTCGTTGCCAACCGCAGGGACTACGGCAACAGCCTTGCCGACTGCGCCTGCGCGCTGGAAAACATGATGATCGCGGCAAACGCGCTGGACCTTGGCAGCTGCTACATCAACCAGCTCCGCTGGCTGAACGAAGACGGGGAATTGCTCAAGTACCTGCAGGCCCTCGGCCTTAAGGAAAACGAGCGCGTTTTCGGTGCGCTCGCCCTTGGCCGCCCGGCGACCGAAGACGGCCTGCCAAGGCGGCAGCCAAATGTTATTACGGGGAACGAAGTAACATATGTATATGATCGATTGAAATGAATCGGAGATTCATTTCAATCGGTTGGCTGGGTTGTTGGGTATTTGTGTTTTAGCCAAAACGCAAAATGAAAAAGGCTTAGACAATAAGAATGCAGTTTTTGCTGAAATTCCTGCGGGAATTTCCGGGCGCAAAAACTGTAAGGTTGCGATTATTTGCTCCGGTCGTCTCCGCTTCGCTGCGCTCCTTACGCAAAAATCGCTGTCCTCGGGGTGGCGAAGCCACCCCTGCGGATTGTTGTTGGAGGGGCTTTGGCCCCTCCAAGCTTCCCCGGGGTTATTCTTGTGCAGCCTCTCTGTTAAACTATTCCCCGCCCTCCAGCGCTTCGAAGTATTTTATCAGCCCCTGCGCCATGCCAAGCGCGAGGCTGTTTTGGTATTGGGGATCGGCGAGGCGCTCGTCCTCTTCAGGGTTGGACATGTAGCCGCACTCCACCAGCACCGACGGCACGGTGGACCAGTTTAGCCCCGTATAGGTATCGCGCTTAAAGACGCCGCGCTGGGCTGCGCCGGTCTTCTTGCTCATTTCGGAAATCAGGCAGCGGGCCAGAAGTTCGCACTCGCTTGCCCCGTCGCCCGTTTTTCGCACGTACATGCCAAGTCCGTGCACGCTTTTGTCCGTTGCGCCGTCGCAGTGGATGCGAAGCACCGCGTCCGCGCCCCACTCGTTCATCATAAGCGCGCGCTCCACGTTTGAAATGTCCACGTCCGCGCTTTCGCGGGACATAAGCACCTGCGCGCCCAGCTCCTCAAGCAGATCTTTGAGCTTCAGCGCGATCTCAAGATCCCTTACGTGCTCGGGCGTGCCGGTGGACGCGCCGCGCGTGCCCGTTGCGACCTTGGCCTTCATTTCATGTGAGCCGGGGGCTACCGGCTCCTTTTCGCTGTTGCCGTGCGCCTGATGGCCGGGATCGATGCCGATCTTCCTGCCTGCAAGGGGCAGGGCAGGGCTCTCCTGCGCGTCCGGCACCAGGGTGACCTCTCCCCTCTCGCCCGATGTGAAAAGGCAAAGGCCCAGCAGGGCGCAAAGGCAAAAAAGCGCAAGTATCCTTTTCATTTGCATCCAACCTTCTTAAAACGAATCGGCCGGACAGATCGTGCCCGGCCGCAAAGCTTTTCTCTTTATATTACTTCAAAACCTTTTCAAAGATGTCCAGCGCCTCCTCGATCAGCTCGTAGGTCAGGGTGGCCATGTAGCTGGTGCGAAGCAGGCAGTTGCCGGGCTGGGTGGCGGGGGTGATGACCGGGTTTACATACACGCCCTCGTCGTAGAGCTGCTTGCACTTGATAAAGGTGTTGTCAAGCTCGTAGGTGTAGACGGGGATGATGGGGGTCTCGGCGTCGATGATGTCGATGTTGCGCTTGTGGAAGCCCGCG
>CADBNW010000099.1 GCA_902796025.1 uncultured Eubacteriales bacterium | reverse complement strand
CGGGGCAAGCTCGAAGCGGATTCTGTTTTTACACTGATAAAAGCCGGGGTAGCGGTTGTTCCCATCGCTGATCTGCGCCGCCTCCCGCTCAAACGCATCGCGTATCGAAAGGACATTTTCGCTGTTCAATGCTTCGATCTCCATGATAATCTCAGTTTTTCAATTTGAATATTTACGTTGTACGATCCCATACGCATCTGTTTTCCAGATAGCATGAATGTACCTTGATCGTGTGAAGGTCTTTTGCGTCGGCTTCAAATGGATTTTGCTCAAGCACCGTAAAATCCGCAAAATACCCCAGCGCGATGCGGCCCTTGCGCTTTTCCTCAAAGCTGGCTTCCGCTCCCCGTATCGTATAGCTGTCCAGCGCTTCTTTCACGCTGAAAGCTTCTTTTGGCAGATACGGACCCGTTCCATCGATGGAAGCCCGCGTCACGGCGCACTGTATCCCGCGCATCACATCCGGCAGCTCTACGGGCGCGTCAGAGCCGTTTGATACCGAAACGCCGCCCTCCATCAGCGTTTTCCAGCTGTAGCTGGTAGCAGCACGCTCCTTCCCCACTCTGCTTTCCACAATGTGATTGTCGTAATCGAGAAAGATGGTTTGCGCGTAGATGTGCAGCCCGAGCCTTCGGATGCGTTCAAGCTGGTCCGGACGCGTGATCTGGCAATGCACGACGCCGTGGCGATGATCGGTACGCGGATACTCGCAAAGCACCGCTTCAATTGCGTCAAGCACGCGGTCGAGACAGGCGTCTCCTATCGCGTGGACCGCGACCTGCATCCCATGAGCATTGGCAAAGCTTATCAGCTCTTTCATTTGCCCTTCGCTAAACAGCGAAAAGCCGCAGGTGTCCGCCCCGTCGGCGTAAGGCTGCGTAAGGTGCGCCGTGCGGCTGCCAAGAGAACCATCGCCAAGCATTTTCAACGGGCCGATGCAAAAATGCTCGTCTCCCCTGCCCGTAAGATTGCCCGCCTTGATAAAGGTCTTAAGCTCCGGAAGTGAGGCAAAATTTGCCTGCTCATATACGCGCACCGTCAGCTCCCCACTTTGCGCAAGCTCGCAGTAAGCTTCGTTGATCGTCTGATAAGGCACCGCGCGGAAGCTTGAGTAATCGTCACTCTGCACGCTGGTTATGCCGTAGGAGTTGAGCTTCCTGCAGGCAAGCCGCATCATGTCTTTCAGTTCTTCTTTATCCGGCAGCGGGATAAAGGGATTCAAAAGCTCAATGGCGTTATCGTAGAGCCTGCCGTCCGGCTCACCGTTTTCCATGCCGATCCTGCCACCCTCAGGGGCAGGCGTCTTTGCGTCGATCCCAGCGATCTCAAGCACCTTTGAGTTTACCACACAGCAGTGCCCGCAGGCGCGCGTGATCATGATCGGATAAGTGGTCGATATTGCATCGAGATCTGTTCGGTAAGGCATGCGGTCTGTGTCCGTAAAATAGTCCTGGTTCCAGCCGCGTCCCCACAGCCACTGGCCTTCGCGCGGCGGATGCTCCAGGGCAAAGCGGCGAAAATACTCGATCATCCCAGTGAGGCTATTCGTATGCAGGGACAATTGCGCGGCCTTCAGCGATTGCCCAAGCCCAAGCAAGTGCATGTGCGAATCGTTAAAGCCGGGGCAGACGAAGCAGCCCTTAAGATCGGTCACATCCGTATCCCCGTCAGCCAGCGCAAGGATCTCTTCGTTCGTGCCGACTGCCGCAAAGACGCCCTCTTCGATCAGAAAGGCCTGCTGCAGCTTTGCTTCTCCGGTGTAAACTTTAGCGTTCCAGTAAATCGATTTCATCTTTTTCATATCCATAGCTTTATTTGTTGGACAGTGTCGTTTTGTTGCAAGTGCAAAAGAGGCAAGCTCAGGCAAGGATGACCTGGACGTCTGCTGGATGTGTTATAATCGGCGCTTTTCCTTCTTGCACGTCAAGTACGACGGGTCCGCAGGGCGTCATAAGCTCAGCGTGCGCCGCTTTAAGCCCCAGCGTGGAGGGACGCAGGCGGATCCTTGTCATGCCGGGCGACAGGATCTCAAGCCCCATGATCGCCTTTGGCAGGGCGTACAGTGGAGACCCGCCCCAGGCGTGGCTGTGGTCAAAGCGATACCCGGGCTCCGGTTTATAGAATCCTTCGGCGAGGCCTTTTGGGCACTCCTGAACTGAAGGGATCCATCTTCGGACGATTTCGAGGGTATATTTCTCGCGCAGCCCCAGACGATAGACGGCCTCCAGCAGAAAATGCTGAAAATAGGGCTGGCAATCGCCTTCGATCTCCTCGCGCATGATGCGGTCGATCAGGTCCTTTCCCGTTTCATCGTCGCATACGCCAAAGCATGCCGCCAGGATGTTGGCGTGCTTGCGGATGTAGCGCTTGCCGGTGTTTTGGGGCATCCAGCCGCCGATGAGGTCCTCCGCCGTCTTGGTGTTAAGCCCTTCGCAGTACGCGTTGGCCTCCGGGTCAAACAGCAGCTCGTTGATCGCCTGCCGCAATAGTGCGGCCCTTTTAAGACATTCGGCAGCAGCTGTCATCCGTCCAAGCCATTGGTACAGCTGCGCGGCGCCGCAAAGCGCGGCGTAGTAATACATGTTAAGGCAGGACTGGCCCAGCGCCTTTGGCGGATGGTGCAGCGTGAATCCATCGATATAGATCCAATCCACAAACATATAGTCCGGCGGCGTCTCAAGAAGGCCGTTCTCTCCAAGATAGCCCGCAAATCTTTTAAGCAGCAGGTCAAGCGCACTTTCGCAGCGCTTAAGCAACGCAAGATCGCCCATGGCCATATAGGTATCCCGCAGCATCAAAACCCATATCAGACTGTAGCTTGTGTGAAACATGCGCCCGCTTTCGCGCTCGAGCAGATGCGCAGTGCGAAGGACGTCAAAGGCGCTTAAGCGCATATCCCCGTAGGAGAACAGCGTCATCAGACTTTCGATATAGTAGTCCCCGGTGCAGGCCAGCGGCTCGCAGTGCCTGGGGCTGTCCAGATGATGCGTCTGGCGGCAGATCATCAGTGTATGCGCCGCCGTTTTCAGCACCTGGTCGATCTGCTCGTCGTAGACCGTCGTGCGGGCAGCTTCCTCTGCCGGATAATGCGTTTCGATAAAGCTGATACACAACTCGGCTGGCGCTTGGGAAAGGTTTTTGCAGGTCACCTTCAGGGATCCGGCGCTGTGCAGCGTAAAACCGCGGTACACGCCATCCGATACAAAGAGAGCCTCCTCGCCTGAGCCTTCCTCGTCGATTTCCCGGCATGCGACGCGAACCCGCACTTCTCCCCTACAGCGGGCAGCGATTTGCACAAATCCGGCCCAGATCCTGTCAAGGGGCAGGATGACGTTTTTTTCCTCAAGGGGGCCAAAGGCGATCTTGCTCCCCTCAGGCTGGATCGTCCGTTCCACTCTGGGCGGGATCGGCGCTGTCTCGCAGTGCCACACATCGCTGATCGCTTCCGCAGGCATCAAGGCTGTCGGTGCACAGCGCCCGTCAAAGCTTCGCGCAGCGGTATAGGCCGATAGCTTGCGGCACAGCCAGCCTTTGCCTGTAGATATCTCGGCTTGCGATCCATCCTCAAACGTGAGCTTTGCCCAAAGCATGAATCCGCCGCGACCCTTTGAGTATTCGCAGATCTGCACCGGACACATCCTGACCTCGGCTCTGAGGGAAAGGATCGCCGTGTCGGGACTGATCTCAGTTTCATACGCAAAAAAGTGCTCGCGGGCGGTCTCGTTGCCGATAAAGTCGCCGCCGACACAGGGCGGGCCGGTCACGATTGCCTGATCGTTCAAATACAGTCGAAAGGCTGTGTCCCCGCTCACGCGAAGGCGCATCCGCCGCACTGGCTGATCGAAGCTGTAACAGCGCTGAAATTCAGCGACCAGATAATTCCCGGCTGAGGTATCGGAAAGCGCGCTGTATACCGTGCTTTGTGCCTCGGGATATGCGCTTTCGGGGAGCCAGATCCAGCAATCGCGCTGCGGCAAGGTCTCTTCCTCCTTTGTGCTGATGATAAATTTGCATAAAACGCTAAGTAAGATCCAACGTAGTAAAACCCAGCGCCAATAAATCATTCTGAATACGGTTAAATTGTTTTATGGCTTTCCCCTTTGAACAATACAGGTATATGCAGCCCTGTTTCATCCACCCATGTTTGACTTTTAAAACTATTTCGTCATTCCCGTAAAATGTGAATTCAAGTTTTAGAACGTCTCTTTCTCCCATGCTCAAATACTGATTTGAACGGGAGGCATTGCCGCGCGGCTTGAAATGGACGATGTACCCCATCTCCCGATCCCGAATTCCCAAACTGTTTATTTGCGTCGTTTCAGGATCATAATAATATATTCTGATCTTTCCACTGTTCATAGGCTTTTGTTGGCAAGGCATAAAGCTTTTGCCTTTTAGATTTCAGTCAGACCTTAAGTATTTTGTCAGGATGCATTTTACGCAGATGCACTAAAGCATCAGTTTTGTTCATAAAGCTTTTTCTCCTCTTGCTGCAGCAGCTCGGCCAGCGTCTCTTTGTTGATCCAATAAGTGATATCCTCCGGCTTATCGATGATCCTTTCCCCGATGAGCCTTGCGGCCAGCTCCATAAACTGGCTCTTTTCGGCTTCGTCGTTAAATAAAAGGCAAGCCGTCAAGGAAGTGCTGTCCAGTTCCGGCCACAGCTGACTTGCTGCTTCAGCAAAGCAAAGAAGGGCGCCGTCAAAGAGCTTTTGAATGCGAAGGGCCTCCTCCCCTTCCGGAAGGGTGGTTTCCGCTTCCCGCCTGGCCATGACCCGGATCATCCTGCCGCGCAGCTCGTCGCTTTGCTCAAAGCGGATCCCGTTTGAGGTTCTCTGCTGCGAATCTTTAGCTGTCTCACGGGGCGGCCTGCCCGGGAAGATCACTGCGGCAAAGCAGATCAAAATAGCCGCTACAAGCAGCACCGCTGCGATTCCAATCAACCAGATTTGTCGTTTGCCAAGCTTTTTCATACTGCTTGATCATATCCTCGTTACGATTTCTATTGGCTATTCTATCATATATTCTTTTAACAGACAAGCTTTTTAATCGAAAGGCAATCAAGCTTTCCTTCTCCTTTTCTCGCCTCCCTATTACATCGGTACTGCGGAGGAACATTACAAATACCGGGAAAGAATAGGACTGCGTACTTGACAGCACCTGGCAAAAAGCGTATCATGGGCACAGTCTAAAAAAGACTACATCCCTTTGAACCGGACATGCAGCAGCATCTCCCCTCCGCGTCATCCTCCGGATGAATAGAAACACATATGGAAGAAATAATAAACAAAGCCATCAACTACATCAGCCAATTGTTTTCCGCAAATCACGGCGGACACGACGCTGCGCACACGATGCGCGTATACAAAAACGCGCTCAGGATCGCCTTGAACGAACCCGGCTGCGACATGCTGGTCGTATCCCTTGGCGCACTGCTCCATGACGCGGACGATCATAAGCTGTTTGATACCGTTAACAACGCAAACGCCAGAAGCTTTTTAGCGCAGAACGGGCTGCCCACGGAAATGATCGACAGTATCTTGGCGGTCATCAACGGCGTATCCTTCAGCCAAAACCGAGGAAAACGCCCCGAAACCCTGGAAGGAAAGATCGTGCAGGATGCCGACAGGCTCGACGCCCTTGGCGCGATCGGCATCGCGCGGACCTTTGCGTATGGCGCAGAGCACGGCCGCTCCCTTGAGGCGTCCATACTGCACTTCCATGAAAAGCTTTTGCTGCTGCGCGATGAAATGAATACGCCGAGCGCGAAAGAACTGGCAAACGAGCGGCACAGCTTTATGGAGGCGTTTCTAAGGCACTGGCGCGAGGAAACCGAGTAGCAGAAAACGTTTGACCTTATTTATCAAATCTCCAATTTCCCGATAGAAAGTAAACAGGAGGCGAAGCACCATGCACCAGAAGAGAAGCCTGAGTTTTGACCTGATCCGAGTCGTCGCCATCGCCATGGTCGTCATGATCCACGTATCGGCTTATATGGTCACCTGCTTTCGCGGGACGCACAACACGGCCTTTGTCGTGGGAAACCTCTTTAACGCCCTGGCGCGGGCGGGCACGCCGATGTTTATGATGCTCTGATCACATCCTGCTGCGGAGAGCGTGAGACCAATAGCAGGATCTTCACTGTATTGTCCCGCCAATCCTTTGGGATCTATGTTCTGCATCTTTTCCTGCTGGAGATCCTGACCGGCGTCGCGCTACCCTACAAGGCCTTTACGAACATCTCCCACTGATCTACACGCTTACGGTCTACCTCATAAGCTTTGCCAGTTCCCTCCTGCTTTCCCTGGGCTTATCGAAAATCAAGGGTGTCAGAAAGCTTGTCAGGGGCTAAGCCGCAAACAGCGCGAGGCACTTTTGTTCCTCTCAGCTTTAAAAGCCGTGTGCAAAAACCATTAGTATAATCTAATAGAAGCAATGACCGTCCTTGATCGTTTATGCTATAATGGGATTAACGGATGAAAGACACAAAGATTTGCTGAGCAGGGACAAAGCGGAAGCCCCCCGGGAGGAAAACTGCAATATACGGATATATTGGTGCGGCTGTAAAGGAAAGGAATACCTTTGATGAATAAAATGATTTCACTTGCACTCGCATTCTTGCTATGTTTTACTAATATAACTTTTGCCGAATCGACTGACGAATCACAGTCGAAGCCGGAGTATCCTCTTGGCTCATTGCTTCCTGACTGTGCGATCTATCTGAAAGACCCCGATGCTGTATCCAAAGAGGCATTCGAAGAATACGCTTCTTCCCTCGGATTCGATATCCACCTGCACCCGGACTTTCACTTGCTTACGGATGAAGGCTTCTGCCAGGTTCGCCTGAAGGATGAGCGATTCGTTCAAAATGACGGCGGAGACCTCTTTTTGACCGGCTTTGAGTGCTACCCCTGGGGCTGGCTGAACGATTCGTATGACGCAGTGCAGCCTATGCAGGAAGGTGCTTCGTTTGTACTGCTTCTTAGATGTTACAGCGGGATTGATTACCTGTCTCCACTTACCGCGTATCTTTTCGGCGCGTATTGTATAAAAAACTGCGGTGGCGTCTTTGAGGACTTTGAAGCTGAAATATCATTTGACGATCTGGCGGAAATCGAATCTGAGATAGGCGATTTTACCGATTTTCTGATCTCTGAAGCGGAAAAAGGCCGCTTGCCCACCTGTCCGTTTGAAAGATGGGTTAGCTTCTTTGCTTATTCCGGGCGGGTCCATGGTTTTTTAGAGTGTTGCAGGACAAAAAGAAGTGCGGTATAATCTGACCAGTATACGATTTAAACAAAAATTAACAGAAGATGATGTCCTAAAATGGCTTTGAAAACCGTTTTATATATAGTGTCACCGCCAAACCAAAGCATTGTCTTCTTTTCCCCGCAAGGCAAGGGGGCAAAGGCGCTTTAGGTG
>CADBNW010000098.1 GCA_902796025.1 uncultured Eubacteriales bacterium | reverse complement strand
GCCTCGCAGGGCATACCGGACAGTGCCGATACGCTGGTAACAAGCTCGTTCTTGGTCATGTTATTCAGCTCCTTTTCAGTATTCGCGGTTTTCCGCTATGCCCAGATTACCTCTGATCGGCGATTTTATCCAGCAATGATCCTGAGACAAAACGGAGAAAACCCGTCTCGGAAACGTCTCGGTAAGGTCTAATGTTAATTCCATTTTTACCTCTTTTGGGTTGTAGACATACCGTTCATCGACCATTAGAATTATATCTGTTCAGGCGTCATTTTTGAGCAGGTACTTATTACTTACGACCTTCATTGACAGCGACGCGCTAATCAGCGGGCAGAAAATGGGCTCTGTCGGCCGAATGACGATGCCCTCCTTCTTGCCGCCGCGCGGGTAATCCCCGTCCGCGCGGGCCAGCAGTGCCTCCACAGTGGGGTACTTTGAAAGCAGGTCTGTGCCCACTTCCTCAATTGGCACAGGCGTCATGTCCAGCGCCTTGCAGACGGTGAGCATGCGCTTAAGACCGACGCGCTTTCCGTCCTCACGGATCGTAAACACGTACCACTCCGGCTTCGTAAGGCGCAGGCGATTCTGCTGGATACCAGGCGCGCAGAGCTCGCCCTGGATCGTCAACGTTTTAAGCCCGCGCACCCTGACATACTGCTCCATGCTCTCCCGGTACCCACGTTCCTTGACAAGTTCATAGAAAGAACTGCTTCCATCATCCTTGTACTCGTAATTGTGGCCGGTAACGTGGAATCCGTTCTCGTTGATGCCGATCGAATGCGAGGACCCGTCCATCTTCGTGCTGATATAATATTCCAGCCCGGCAAAGGCCTGGATCAGCTCAGGATTCTCCTGCACACGGGGCTCGTCCGTGTGCGGAATATCGTAAGGCAGGGTTCCCATTACGGTGCCGCCGGTGGTGGCGCGCTCCTCGATCTCCCATTTGCGCACGCCCAAAAGGTCCGTCACATCGTCGCCTATACCAGCGTCCGCGGGTATCTGTGGAAACTGGCTCAGAGGCATTAGCAGCCCCTGGGAGATCTGCCCCTTAAAGCGCATGGTACGCAACCTGAAGCCTTCACCCATGATGTCCGTTTTCTTATAGCAGCTGGCGCGGAGAAACTCGAATGCCGGTTGGATCGGCAGGAAGCTGTCAATTTCAAAGTATATAGCCAGGTCCATGGGCTTAAACTGTCCTTTGTTCACGACGCACTGCCAGCCCAACACGTGGGCAAGCTCGATGCGGTCAGCGCCCTCTATGGCTTCGAGCTTCCATATGCGCTGAATGCTTGCAAGTTTCCTCATGGTCATTTTCCCTCCTTAATGCCGTAATCCAGATCGTACGCGTCGATCAGCCGCTGAAGCAGCGGGTTTGAAGGCATCTCTCTCAATTTGTAAAGATGCACGTCTGCCTCATATCCGTCGAACTCTTCCGCGCTTTGCCACTGCTGGGACAGCCTGGTCGCGCCTCTGTAGGGCTCTATGCCAAGGTAGAGACTGACCCACTCGAGTCGCGCGCAGTTCAGAATCGGGGGCCGGGGAGTGCTTGTCAGCACGGCGACGATGTCTTCCCGGCATGAGGCCAGTACAGCGCGGGTGAGCTCCCAGCAGCGCAGTCCCGTTACACGCATCTGATGAAAGAGCGGCAGATTGACGTCAAAAGGATAATCGGTATCCGGAATCACGGTGATGATGAAATACCGCATCCGCTTCTCTTCACTGTCTACGCTGGTGCCGTTAAAGAGCGTATCCGGATTTCGCTCCGCCAGTACATAGTGCAGGTAAGGCATCCCGCCGGGGAGCAGACAGCTAAATGCAGAGGTCGCTTTAAGCGAGGCCTCCTCATCGATCCATTCGCGCCTGATCGGAAAGCAGGGATGCTCCTCTGTAGCAGGGGAGCAGGGACCGTTCAGTAATTCCACAAGGTAGTCTCTGTCTAGAATGAGTCTTTCGATGTTGTCCATATCGTTCTCCTTTTTCTCCCGCCCGCCGCCCTTTTTTATTACTGTTATGCCGCGTCAACAAAGTAGCCCGGGTGATCCTCAGGATTGATCAGGAAGCGATAGCGGAAAACACCCTCTTTCCGGCAATCGAGTATCTTGAGCAGCGTGAACTGGTGCAGGTACGCGCATACCAGAGAACCACTGTAATCGAGCGTCGCGATCACCATCTCGGAGGAAAAATCACTGCTGCCGAAAGAATCATAGATTTCGGTGAGTACCTTCCTTTGTCCGCTGGTGAGTACTGCAGGATCAGTGTTTAAGTCACGAAGCAAGGCAAAACGCCGGGCGTCTATTCTTTTTACAAGACCTAACTGAGCGGCAAAAGCCATATCGTATGCCCATTTGGACTCTTCATTGCAACCTATATACGCTTCAATAGTTATTTCACCGTTGGGTTGGCAATGCTGTAACATTCGGGCCACACGGTTGTCCTTAGGTGAATTGGAGAGAGAAAGTCTATTGATC